>NZ_PIQX01000001.1:300000-433190 GCF_003049085.1 Campylobacter concisus | reverse complement strand
ATTTTACTTTGTTTTCTTTAGCTTTTTTGATAACTACTCTAAAATTTTTAAATTTTATTAAATAGTATTTTCTTTTAAAATCGTACTTTGTGAGAAAATTAATATTTTTATGTAGAAAAATATTTACATTTTTGGCTTAAGTTTTTTGAAATTTTTGTAAATGTAAATAAGTTGTAAATAAGTTTTACAAGGTTAATATCAACTAAATTTGTTTTAAATCTTTAAAGGAGAAAGAATGAATCGACGAGAATTCATAAAAAGTGCTGCAGCCAGTGCTGCTTGTGCTAGTGCTGGTATAGCCGTACCAAGCTCGCTAAGTGCAGCAAGCGAAGCTGAAAAAGGCTGGCGCTGGGATAAGGCCGCTTGCAGATTTTGTGGAACAGGCTGTGGCATCATGGTCGCTACAAAAGAAGGCAAGATAGTAGCTGTAAAAGGAGATCCAGAAGCACCAGTAAATCGTGGTCTAAACTGCATTAAAGGCTATTTTAATGCTAAGATCATGTACGGCGAGGATAGGATCACTCATCCGCTTTTACGTGTAAATGAAAAAGGCGAATTTGATAAAAAAGGTAAATTTAAGCAAGTAAGCTGGAAGCAAGCATTTGATGTTATGGAGGCTCAGTTTAGAAAAGCATATGATGAGCTAGGACCTCATGGTATCGGAGTTTTAGGCTCTGGTCAATATACTATTCCAGAAGGCTACGCTGCTGTTAAGCTTATAAAAGGTGGCTTTAGAAGCAATAGCATCGATCCAAACGCAAGACACTGCATGGCAAGTGCGGTTGTTGGCTTTATGCAAGTTTTTGGTATAGATGAGCCATCAGGCTGTTTTGATGATATCGAACTAACTGATACTATCGTGGCTTGGGGCGCAAATATGGCCGAGATGCACCCGATACTTTGGGCACGCGTAAGCGATAGAAAGCTTAGCGATCCTGATAGAGTAAAGGTTGTAAATTTAAGCACTTACTCAACTAGAACATCAAATTTAGCTGATATAGAGATCATCTTTGCTCCGTCATCTGACCTTGCTATCTGGAACTACATCGCTCGTGAGATAGTTTATAACCACCCAGAGATGATCGATGAAGAATTTGTTAAAAAACACTGTGTATTTACAACCGGTCCAGCCGACATCGGATATGGTCTTCGTCCAGACATTAATCATAAAAAATATGCTCCAAGCGAGCTAGACACTGCTGCTACTGAGAAGTCAAAGGTGCTAAGTGAAGCTGAGGGTGTTACACTTGCATATCTTGGACTAAAAGCTGGTGATACACTTGAAAATAAAAATGCTGCAAAATCTGGCGCACATTGGCAAATAACATTTGAAGAGTTTAAAAAAGCTCTTGCGCCTTACACGCTTGACTTTACTGCAAAGGTGGCAAAGGGCGATCCAAACGAAGATATAGAAGAATTTAAGAAAAAATTAAAAGCACTTGCTGATCTTTACATCGAGAAAAACCGCAAAGTCGTAAGTTTTTGGACGATGGGCTTTAATCAACATCAACGTGGTACATGGGTAAATGAGCAAGCTTATATGGTTCACTTCTTGCTCGGCAAACAAGCACTTCCAGGCTCAGGAGCATTTTCTCTAACTGGTCAACCAAGTGCATGTGGTACTGCAAGAGAGGTTGGAACATTTGTTCACCGCTTACCAGCTGACATGGTTATCGAAAATCCAAAACATAGAGAGATAACTGAAAAAATTTGGAAACTTCCTGCTGGAACACTAAGTGGCGTACTCGCTTCTCACTACGTAAAAATGATGCGTGATCTTGAAGATGGTAAGGTTAAATTTATATGGGTTCAAGTAAATAATCCATGGCAAAATACTGCAAATGCAAACCACTGGATCAAAGCAGCTCGTGAGATGGATAACTTCATCGTTGTAAGCGATCCTTATCCAGGAATTTCTGCAAAAGTAGCTGATCTTATTTTGCCAACTGCGATGATCTATGAAAAATGGGGTGCTTACGGTAATGCTGAGAGAAGAACACAACACTGGAGACAGCAAGTACTTCCAGTTGGTGAAGCGATGCCTGATATTTGGCAGATGATGGAATTTAGTAAACGCTTTAAGTTAAAAGACGTTTGGGGTGAGAAAAAACTAAACGACAAAGTGACGCTTCCAAGCGTGCTTGAAGAGGCTAAAGCTATGGGATACAGCGAAGAAGATACGCTATTTGATGTACTTTTTGCTAACGAAGAGGCTAAGAAATTTAGTGCAAACGATCCGATCATGGAAAACTACGACAATACAGAAGTATTTGGCGATAGCAGAAAGGTGATCGGCTCAGATGGTAAAGAATTTAAAGGATATGGATTTTTCATCCACAAATATCTTTGGGAAGAGTATAGAAAATTTGGCGTTGGACACGGCCACGACCTAGCTGACTTTGACACTTACCACAGAGTAAGAGGTCTTAGATGGCCAGTGGTTGATGGCAAAGAGACTCAGTGGAGATTTAACACTAAATTCGATCCATACGCTAAAAAAGCTGCTCCAAATGAGAAATTTGCATTCTACGGCAACAAAAACGCAGCCCTTCCAACAGGCGATCTAAAAGGCGTTACAAATAAAGATAAAACATCTCTTGCGAACAAAGCAAAAATTTTCTTCCGCCCTTACATGGATCCATGCGAGATGCCAAGCAAAGATTATCCATTCTGGCTATGTACTGGCCGTGTGCTAGAGCACTGGCATACAGGTACTATGACTATGCGTGTTCCAGAGCTTTATAGGGCGGTCCCAGAGGCGCTTTGCTACATGCATGAAGATGATGCTAAAAATCTTGGCGTAATGCAAAATGAGATCGTTTGGGTCGAATCACGCCGTGGCAAGGTAAAAGCAAGAGTTGATCTAAAAGGTAGAAATAAGCCGCCAGTAGGTCTTGTTTATGTGCCTTTCTTTGACGAAAACGTATTTATAAATAAAGTCTGCCTTGACGCTACTTGCCCTATCTCTAAAGAGACAGACTATAAAAAGTGCGCGGTTAAAATTTACAAGGCGTAAAAGTGGCTGATATGGAATTTTCAAGTAGGCGTGAAGCTTTGAAATTTGGAGCTAAGGCAGCGATCTTAGCTCTTGGCGGAGGCTTTATATGGTCACTTAGTGCCAAAGCCTCACCGCTTGTACTTCTTAGACCGCCTGGTGCGAAAGCGGAGAAGAAGTTTTTGAAAAGCTGTATTAGGTGTGGGCTTTGTGTAGAGGCCTGCCCATTTGATACGCTAAAACTTGCTACTCTTGAAGATGGTATAAGTGTCGGTACGCCTTATTTTGAGCCTAGAAAAATTCCTTGTCATATGTGCGAGCATATCCCTTGCGTGCCAGCCTGTCCGACTGGTGCGCTGGATGCAAATTTAGTAAGCACAGCTGGCAAACTAGACATAAATAAAGCCAAAATGGGCGTTGCAGTGGTTGATATGAAAAACTGCGTGGCATACTGGGGCATACAGTGCGATGCTTGCTACAGATCTTGTCCGCTCATAGATAAGGCCTTGTATCTTGAGTATCGCCGCAACGAAAGAACACAAAAGCATGCCTTTTTACTTCCAGTTGTTGATAGTGATATCTGTACTGGTTGCGGTGTTTGTGAGCGAGCCTGTATCACCGAAAAAGCAGCCATTACCGTGCTAAACCGCGAAGTTGTGCTTGGTAAAGTTGGCGACAACTACGTCAAAGGCTGGGTAAAAGAAGATGAAAGGCGCGTGGATGATGCCGACAGCAAGATAAAGCTAGATATAAAAAAGGCGACTGACTATCTAAATGGTGGTGAGCTATGAAATTTTTAATCTTAAGACGAATAACTCAAATTTCTATCCTAGTGCTATTTATCCTAGGAAATGTTTATGGAGTTAAGATACTTAGCGGAAATTTAAGCTCATCTTTGCTTTTTGGACAAATTCCACTAAGCGATCCATTTGCGGTGCTTCAAATTTTACTAGCAGGCTTTAGCGTAGGCATAAATGCGATAATTGGCGCTATCATCGTCTTTGCATTTTATGCACTCGTCGCTTCTAGGGCGTTTTGCTCGTGGATTTGCCCAGTAAATTTACTAACCGACATTGCTTACAAGCTAAGAGAGAAATTTGGCTTTAAGGGTGAGAAAATTTTAAACGTAAGTAAAAATTTGCGCTACTACTTGCTAGCACTTGCTCTTATCTTAAGCCTTGCTTTATCTTACCCGGTATTTGAGAGCGTTAGCTATATTGGCATTATTCAGCGTGGTATTATTTACGGCTCGGCTAGTGCTTTAGGTATAGCGGTTGCGATCATTGCTTTTGATATGTTTGTGTTAAAGCGTGGCATTTGCTCGCACGTTTGTCCGCTTGGTGCCTTTTATGCCATCATCTCAAAATTTGCCCTAATTAGAGTAAAGCATGATGCCCAGGCTTGCACAAAATGTATGAAATGCAAGCTTATTTGTCCAGAGATACAAGTGCTTGACATGATCGGTAAAGAGAGCCGCTCGGTTAGCTCAAGCGAGTGCATAAGCTGTGGCAGGTGCATTGATGTTTGTGGAGACGGGGCATTGAAATTTAGTATTAGAAATTTAAGGAGAGAAAAATGAAAATAAAAATAATGATGCTTGGAGGATTGTGTGCTGCGTTTTTTGCGGCATGTGCTTTTAATAATCCAAGTATTAGCGATTCGCAAATCGGCCTTAGAAATATCGATTTGCTAGACGATAAAGACGTTGTATTAAAAGATGTGAACTACACAAAAGAGCCAGCTGGTATGTCAAAGAAATTTGATAGGTCTTTTGAAAATGCACCACCATTTATCCCACACGATACTGAGGGTTTAGTGCCTATCACAAAAGATATGAATATGTGCGTAACCTGCCATATGCCAGAGTTTGCAAAAGATAGTGGAGCAACACCGATACCATCATCTCACTTTTATGACATCAGAAATAAAAAAGATCTTGCAGGCAAGCTTGATGATGAAAGATATAACTGCACAACATGCCACGTTGAGCAACAAAACGGCGTAACGCAGCTCGTTGGCAATAAATTTAAGCCTGATTTTAGAGATAAAAATGGCACTCATAAGTCAAACTTGCTAGATGTTTTAAACGATGGTGTTAAATAATGCAAAGCAGGCGAGAGCTTTTTAGTAAAATTTTGGGGGCAAAATCTGCTCCCAAATTTATAACTCCGCCATTTTTTAGCGGAGAGTTTGACTGCGGTGGATGCGATGCTAGCTGCGTAAATGCTTGTGAAAAAGAGCTTCTTAGCTTTGAAAATGAAAGGGTAGTTTTTAAAGTTAAAAAGCTGGGCTGTGACTTTTGCGAAGAGTGCGCAAAGGCTTGCGAGAGTCTTGGTAAGAAGACATTAAGCTTAAACTCACCAAAGAGTATAAATGCAAAAGTTAGCATCGATGTTTCTAGCTGTCTAGCATGGAACGATACGATCTGCTATAACTGCCTTGATGCTTGCAAATTTAAAGCAGTCGAATTTCTTGGCGTTTTTCGTCCTATTGTTAATCAAAACTGTGTAAGTTGCGGCGAGTGCTTTGATGTTTGCTTTAAAAATTCACTTCAAATGGAGGCCTTATGAGAGCTTTGTTTTTTATTTTTTGTCTATTAAATTTTATCTTTGCAAGTGAGATTACCACTCCATACAAGCAAATAGAGGCTAGTGCAAATGTGCTAAGCACAACACTAATAAATGGCAAACTCTTTATCGCGACTGATGGAGGAACGGTTGAAATTTATGATCCTAAAGAGTCTAAATTTGAAGAGATCATTAAGATGGATGATATAAAAACCTACGTTAGTGATCATGAAAGACCAAAAATTTTAAGCATTGATGAAATTGATGGCAAAACTCTTATACTTAGCGAAGGTGATTACGCTACAAAGGTGCTTCATCTAAGAGAAAATGGGCAGATGAGAAGCATAAAAATGGATAATCAAGCGATAAAAAAGGCATTATTTTTAGATAATGAGCATGTTGCGCTTGCTTCAATTAGCAATGAAATTTACTTTTTAAACTTAAAAAGTGGCGAAATTTATGATAGCTTTAAAATTTCAATCGCGATGCTTTCAGATATGGAGATAAATGAAGATAGAAGCACTCTAGCTATCGCTTGTGAGAGCGGAAAGGTCTACTTTTATAACATAAAAGCTAAAAAAATGGATCAAATTTTAGATATTCATACAGACAATATCTACGACATCTCCTATAAAAATGGCGTCATGATCAGCGGAGGTACCGATAGGATCGTGGGGATATTTTCAGCTGGAAGCCTAAAAAAGATAAATACTGGCTTTTTGGTCTATGGTGTCGGCCTTAGCGATGATGGTAGAGTAGCAGCTTATATGAGCGATGAGATGAGCGATGTAAATTTAGTTGATAGCAAAAGCTTAGAAAATATTGCAATGCTAAAAACTGGGCAAAGTACGATAAATAGTATAGTTTTTATAAGTGACAATGAAGTCGTAACTTCAGCCTATGAGAATAAAATTTTATTTTGGAGAATTAAATGAATATTTCAAGTTTGATAGTTTATACGGACAATAAAAATGAAAGTGTAAAAAACGAAATAAAAAAGCTAAAAGAGTGTGAAATAATAACTGACGCAGACGATAGAATCGTAGTGGTAGTTAGCTCAGATAGCATTGAAGATGAGATAAAAAATTTTAAGAAGATAGAAGCTATCAGTGGAGTAGTGAGCGTTGCGATGGTTTATAGCTATCAAGAAGACGCCGAAGAAAATAGAAAAAAACTAGAAGAAAATGGCAAGATAAGTGAAATTTTAACAAGCGATGAGGTAAAGGCTGAGGATATTACTTATGGCGGCAGCGTGCATCATAGAGTAAAATAGCAAAACTTAAATTTTAGCTTTTGCATTATCATTGAAATTTATAGCGCAAAAGCCCACCTTTCATATAGATTTTCTTAATAAATTTGTTGCTAGTACTGCTTATATTTAATCAATTTTGTTTGGCTTGTAGATTTAAATTTATGTTCAAGAGTTAATAGATTTTGGGTGAAAAAATTACTCAGCAAGCATAAAATCAAAAGTATAGAAATTGAATTAAATTTAGTTTAGAAGATCTTAAGATGATGCTTGCATAAGGAATTTTAGTAGGCCATTTTGGCTTACTAAAATTCCTAGTCCTAAGGTCTATCTTTGATCAAATTTAATAAATTTTCTCCAATATTTTCATTTGTTAGATTTGAAATTTCTTTATAGAAATTTCCTTTTTTGTCTATTAAATATATTGAAGAGCTGTGGGCAACAGAGTAGCCCATGGCTGAGTTTTCAAGACGGACTTTTTGAAATTTTACACCATAGGTTTTTGCCACTTCTTTTAAGGCATTTAGTTTTAATCCATCGGCATCTTTATAGAAATTTTTTGCCATTAGAGTTAAATTTTCAGGAGTGTCGCGTTCAGGATCAAGCGTAATAAAAAGTAGCTCAAAGTCATCTCTTTTTAGTTTATTTAGCTCATCGCCAATCAAAGAGAGCGCAGTAGGGCAGACATCGGGGCAAAAAAGATAACCAAAATATATAACTTTGTACTTTCCGTCGTAATTTTTAAGACTTACTTCACCATTTTGCGAAAGTGCCTTAAAATCATACTTGTTTGGCTTTATCAGCAAAAGTGCAACACCTATACAAATTAAGATTATTATTAAGCCCCAAAATGCCTTTTTCATCGTTACCCTTTATAATTTTAGATCAAGATCTACAAAAAAACCAGTTTCTTTTTCGTCATCAAGCACTTTAAATCGATATCTCATAAGCTCGACAACGCAAGCACTTAGCACTACTTGAGCAGTTAAGTTATCGCCTCTTGACTCAAGCCTTGCTTTGATTGATCCCATATTCATATTTATGCCGTCTATTTCAAGACTAGGATTTTTTAGCCCTAAATTTTTACCGTTAATGATTTTAAAGCTAAAAGGTCTCATAGCATAAATAGGTCTTGGTGAGATGTCTATTTTTAGCTTTACGCCTTTAAATTCCATCTCACAAGATTTATTGTTTAGATCACATTTTAAAGGATCTAACGATGTGTTTACATCGGCAAATTCAGGTGGATCTTCCTTGCTTGTCGTCATAAGCTTATAGCCTATCGAAAAAGCACCTAAAACAATAAAGATAAATGAAAAAATAATTATGATTTTTTTCATTATTTAAAGTTTTTAGTTACTCCAATATTATCAAGCTTTATGCTCTCGCCATTGCTAAATTTTAGCTCTAAATCAACTTTATCACCATCTTTTAATGGTTTATTTAGATCCATAAGCATAATGTGTAAACCGCCAGGAGCTAGTTTTGTTTCACCTTTTTTTGGGATCACTGCATCTTCGATTTGAACCATAGCCATCATGCCATCATTCATTTTGTGTGTATGAATTTCTGTACTTTTGCAAACGCTTGAGTGAGCGCCAATAAGCTTTACATCAGAATTTGAAGCATTTTTTATATCCATAAAAATTGCACTATTGTTTGTGCCAGGTTTTGTATCTCTAGCTCTAACATTTTCTAGGCTGATATCAGCCGCCATAAGAGCAGAAGCTGCAAGCATCGCACCAAAAACGATTTTTTTCATATTTTTCCTTTGTGATAAAATTAATAATGGTTTTCACATTATACATTTAGAACTACTTAATTTACCTTTAAAATCTAAAAATATAAATTTTTTAGGATATAATTACGGACTAAATTTTACTTTTTGGGACATTTCACTTGAAAAAAATTATATTTTTCTTCATCATGTTATCGCCTTGTCTTTTTGCCCAAAATTACGAAGAAATTTACTTAAAAAATGGCTCAGCTGCTGTTATTGACGCCATCGAAAAAAATATTTTAAGTAAGGATTACTGGCTAAAAAAGCTTGAGGGCAAGGATGTAAGATATGGATATTATGACAATGAGATACTTCTAAGTGTAGTTGATAAAACTAAAAAGAAGCTTGAAGTGATCTCTTATAACGGCGGCATTACAAAAAAGCTTTTTAGCTCAAGCGTTATAGTTGGCAAAAATGGTGATAAGCTTCTTGAAGGCGATCTAAAAACACCGGTTGGGGTGTATCAGCTTACACGTAGATTTACGCCAAATGATAGATATCTTGGCCCGCTTGCATTTTCGCTTTCATACCCAAATTTGCTTGATAAACTTGCAAAACGAAATGGCGGTGGTATTTGGATACATGGCTATCCGCTTGATGGTCAAAGGACAGATGAGCTAAAAACAAAAGGCTGCGTGGCTATGCAAAATGATACTTTGATGAAATTTGATGATGTAGTGGATCACAAAAAAACACTTGCATTTATCTACGAAGATAAGCGTCCAGAAGCTAGCGCAAAAGATATTGCAGTGATCATTTCTGGACTTTTGGGTTGGAAAAAGACATGGAGTGAGAGCGACATTGAAAACTATCTTAAATTTTACGATAAGAACTTTGAGCGATACGATGGTATGAGCTTGGAAAAATTTAAAAGTATGAAAAGAGCTATTTTTTCTAAAAAAGAGAAAAAACGCATTTCTTTTTCAAATTTTCTCATCACGCCTTATCCAAATCTTAAAAATGATAGGCTTTTTCGTGTGAGTTTTTATGAAGATTATGTTTCAGATACGCACAAATTTGCTGGTCAAAAGACGCTTTATGTGAAGCTTTATAACGATGATATGAAAATTTTTATAGAGGAGTAAAAGTGGAAAAATCTCAAGAAGTAAAAGAAAAAATCGAGAAAATTTTAGAGGCAAGAGCTGCTTTTTTTGCTGAGCTTGACCGCCAAGTTCCAAAGAAAAATTGTACCGATGTTTTTGATTTTAGCAAAGTAAAAGAGGCTGATCTGAAAGAAATTTACGCTAAATTTTATGCATTTGATTACAACGTAAGAAAACTTTTACCGGATGTTTATACTGCTTTTAATGTGAATTTTAATGTCTGAAATACGCCTAAATAAAGCTTCATATATCCATAACCTCACTCAAATTTGTGCTAAGGCTGGTGGCAAAGAGAAAGTAATAGTTGTATTAAAAGACAATGCTTATGGCCATGGCGCAAGGCTTATTGCAAATGAAGCTAAAAAATTTGGCATAGAAATTTGTGCTGTAAAAAGTGAGTTTGAGGCAGATGAAATTTCTGACATATTTGAAAATATTCTCATTCTCTCACATATCCCAACCGGAAATGAAAGTAGTAAATTTATCTATGCGATAAACGATACAGAGGCACTTTTGAAGATAAAAGATGGCTCAAAAATCAATCTTGCAATTGACACTGGTATGCATAGAAATGGGCTTGATATTAGCGAGCTTGATTATGCGTTTGAAATTTTAATAAGAAGGAATTTAGAGCTTCTTGGAGCTTATACTCATTTTCGCGCAAGTGATGAGCTAAATGCTGATTATTTTGTGCAAAGGGAAAATTTTAGGGCTGCAAAAGAAAAAATTTTAGCTCTTTGCGATGAGTTTGGTATAAAAAAACCGATCTTTCACTCTCACAACTCAGCTGCGCTTGAAAGAGCAAGTGAAATCGATGATGATATGGTGCGCGTTGGTATCGCTCAGTATGGATACGCTCAGTTTGGTGATAGTTTGGACTTAAAGCCAGTACTTTCGCTATGGGCAAGAAGAGTTAGTAGGCGTATTTTAAAAAGTGGTCAAAGTGTTGGGTATGGTGCTAAATTTAGTGCAAAAGAAGATATAAATGTAGCCACTTATGATCTTGGATATGGTGATGGATTGCTAAGATACAACGGCTGTGGTGAGCTAAGACTTGCCAATAACGAGCCAATACTAGGCAAAATTTCTATGGATAGCTTTAGCTGTAAAGATAGCGGCGAGTTGGTCTGTGTCTTTGAGGATGCAAATATTTGGGCGAAATTTTTTGATACGATAAGTTATGATATTTTAGTAAAGCTCTCGCCAAACATCACTAGAAAATTTATATAAAGGCAATATGTGAAAAAGATCGTTTTATTAGCTTTTGCTAGCCTTGCTTTTGGTGTGCAAGAGAGTGAGTTTAAAATTTATGAGCAGATACTAAATCAGCTTGACACTAAGCAGATCCCAGCCTTTGTCGTCCAAACTGCAAAGCCAAATTTACCAAGCAGGGTCGATGAGATGATCACGCTAAAAGATGTGAGTAGCAGCGGGCTAAACATACATGGCGAGTTTGTTTTAAACGAGACTAAGACAAAGAAAATAAAAGGCTACAACAAAGCTCAAATTTTAGCTTTAAAAGATGAGTTTTATAAAAATGGAAAAGATGTGCTTTGTAACTCAGGTATGGCTAGAGCTGTGCTAAATCGTGGCATCACTCTAAGTGGTAGTTACGGCTTTGAGGGTAGGCATTTTTTTGATATAAATTTGGATAAAAGCAGTTGCGAATAGTCCTTTTTTTAATGTTTTTTTACTCGCTTGCCCTGGCTCTTACGCCAGATATGGCAGCGAAAAATCACGCAACTTACTACAAAAAAAAGCTCCCATTTGTCTGTACGCCAACACTGACACTTAATGATATCTTAAATGTCGGCGATACGCTCATTTATAGATATGCTGTCAAACACGCAAGAAAGCAAGAGATCAAAAGGCTTGAGGAGAAAGAGCTTTTAAAATTTATCGAAGCTATCAAAAAGGAAAATTTACGAACTGCTTGCAAAGATAAAGAAACCTTAAATATGCTAAATATCGGTGTTACCTTGGATGAGCTTTTCTATTCAGAAAATGGTGAGCTGATTTTTGAGTACACTATAGAAGATCGTGACTGCAAGAAATTGCAGTGAAATTTGGGGCTACAATTCAGTTTTGATTATAAAATTTTGATCTTTTTGCAAAATTTAAAATTCCATTTACTCATAAGAATCGACTACTGATTTTAAGCTTCGAAAAGTTTGCCACTAAAATCAGAGCCTAAATTACTCACTCATGAAATTTAAAATTTTTGTAAATTTATAAATTTAAAGCCAAAAAAGATGGTAAAAAGAAGAAATTTAGCCCAAATTTTACTAGAACTAAATTTTCTACATGCCTCTTTTTATCTCTTGCTCAAGTTTTTCAAGCTCAGCGATCCTGTCGCTAGTGCTTGGATGCGTTCTAAAAAGTACGCCAAGCTTGTTAGTTAGCGAGCCAAATGGATTTACGATAAACATATGAGCACTTTGTTCGCTTGCATTTTGCATGATGTAAGAATTTGAGTAGCTCTCAAGCTTTCTTAAAGCACTTGCAAGCCACTCTGGATGTCCTGTTAGATAAGCTGCGCCCTTGTCTGCCTTATACTCGCGCTCCCTTGAGATCGCCATTTGTATGATTGTGGCAGCTATTGGCATGAGTATAGCAAGTGCTAGCATAACGATGGCATTACCGCCACCTCTTCTTGAACCGCTGCTTTGCCCAGCAATACCACCAATCTTAGCAAAATTTGCAAGCATCGCGATAGCACCAGCTAGTATGGCAGCGATTGAGCCAGTTAGGATGTCGTAGTGCCTTACGTGGCTTAGCTCGTGAGCTAGCACGCCTTCGATCTCGTTTTCATTTAAAATTTTTAAAAGTCCCTCGGTGACCGCGACAGCTGCGTGGCTTGGGTTACGGCCTGTGGCAAAGGCATTTGGTACTTCTTCTGGGATGATGTAAATTTTTGGCATAGGCAAATTTGCCTTTTGTGTGAGGCGAGATACGATATTATAAAGCCCATGAGCGTTACTCTCATCAACTGGGATAGCGTTATATCTTTTAAGCACTATAGTATCACTAAAAAAATATGAAAAGATATTTGTACCAGTCGCTATCAAAAAGGCGATCATCATGCCATGCTCACCTCCAATATATCCGCCAACAGCGATAAAAATCAGCATTAAAGTAACCATTAAAAAAGCAGTTTTAAAAATTTCCATTTTTGTCCTTATTCTTTTATAGTATTTGGCAAGATCGCTGCGTCTATGTTAAATTTTGCAAGCTGTGCTAGCTCGCTTTCATCTTTTATCAAAACAGCTATAAGTGCGTCAAATAGATAACTCTCAGCTATCTTTGCTAGATCTTTTGCAATGTCAATATCTGCGATAATAAATTTTGCTCCAGCCGCATTTGCGATAATGGCTTCATTTGCATTCGTCACAAAAACGCTAAAGTTTGCTCCAATTTCTAGCGCCCTTTTTATGAAATTTCTATCAAATTTAAAGAGATTTTGCCTACCGTTTAAAATTTCATCTTCGCTTTTGCAAAGAAATAGTGGCTCAAATTTGATCAGTTCATCGCCTAAAATTTTCATCTCTCACCCTTTATGCACTCTTTGCAGATGTATTTTCCGTCTCTTAGCACCATTTGATCGATGTCGCTAAAGACACCGCATTTGCTGCACTCTTCGAAGTTGCTGGTGCTTATCTTGTCGCTTTTTTTTCTATTTTTAAAAAATATAATGTAAATCGCAACCAAAATCGCTACAAAAAGCAAGTATTTCAACGTGTCTCCCCTTGATTTTTGAGATTAAAAAATATGTAGTTTCTATTTTTTTCATTATAAATTTGCGCGTTGATGCCTGAAATTTCATCCATAACGCTAGAGCCCTTGTAGATGAGAAATTTAGTGCTCTCATCATAAAATCCCTCGCAAATTTTTATGAGCTCTTTTGTCTTACTAAGCGCCCTTGAGGTGATGAGATCAGCTATAAATTTATCTGCAAGCTCGATCTTTTGGCTGTGAACTTCTAGATTTTCTAAGCCAAGCTCGATCTTAGCGTAGCTTAGAAATGATGACTTTTTGGCTATCGGCTCAAAAAGGTGCCACTTTGTTTGCGGCATCGCAAGTGCTAAAAATATCGCTGGAAAGCCAGCTCCACTGCCAACATCGATCGCTGTTTTGGCACTTAGGTCAAAAATTTCAAGCGGTTTTATGCTATCAAGCACCTGCTCGCTTATATCTTTATAATTGCTTAAGCTATGAACCTTGTTAAATTTAGCAAAAATTTGAGCGTAAGCCTTTACTTTTTCGTCAAAATCAGCTGGCAAGCAAAGCTCATTTTTCATCACAAGATGTGTCCCATTTGCTCTTTTTTTACTTTCAAGTAGCCTTCGTTAAATTTGTTTGGTTTTATGACGATAGGCACGCGTTTTACGATCTTTACAGAGCTTAGTCCGTGAAGTTTTAAAGGGTTATTTGTGAGTAAATTTACCTCTTTTATGCCGTAGTGATTCAGGATAAAATCAACCACTTCATACGTCCTCTCATCGGCCTTAAAACCTAGCTGGTGATTAGCCTCAATGGTGTCAAGGCCCTTATCTTGCAGGCTGTAGGCATTTATCTTGTTTAAAAGCCCGATATTTCTGCCCTCTTGACGCAGGTAGATGACCATGCCACCATTTTCTTCGATATATTTTAGGCTCGCTTCAAGCTGGTCGCGGCAGTCGCACTTTAGGCTTCCGATCGCATCGCCAGTTAGGCATTCGGAGTGAATTCTAAGATTTACCACTTCGCTTAAAGACTCTTTGTAGATCACAAGGTGCTCTTTTGCCCCTTCTTTGAAGGCTTGAACCTTATAAGTGCCAAATCTTGAGGGTAGATTTGCGGCGTTTGAAATTTCTATTTTCATTTTAAATTTACTCCAACTGTGCTAAACTAGCTAAAAATCACGCATTTTAACAAAGAAAAGGCAAAAATATGTTTAAACGTTTTAGAAGATTAAGAATAAATCCAGCCCTAAGAGACATGGTAAGAGAGACTAGCCTTAGCGTAAATGACTTTATCTATCCGCTCTTTGTGGTCGAGGGCAAAGGCGTTAAAAACGAGATCGCTTCGATGCCAGGCGTTTATCAAATGAGTATCGATGAAATTTTAAAAGAGTGCGAAGAGATAGTAAATTTAGGCATAAAATCGATCATTTTATTTGGCATACCAAGCCTAAAAGATAGCGTTGGCAGCGACGCACTAAGCAACGACGGCATCATCGCAACCGCGCTTAGAGCCATAAAAGATAAATTTCCAAATTTAGTAGTCGTCACCGATCTTTGCTTTTGCGAATATACAGACCATGGCCACTGCGGCATAATCGACCACGTGCATAACACGATCGATAACGACGCAACGCTTGAAATTTCAGCCAAGCAAGCTTTGATACACGCTCAAAATGGCGCCGACATGATTGCACCAAGCGGTATGATGGACGGCATCATTGCAACGCTAAGAGAGGCGCTTGATAGCAATGGCTTTGAGAATTTACCAGTGATGGCATACTCGACTAAATTTGCCTCAGCATACTACGGGCCATTTCGTGACGTCGCACAAAGCGCACCAAGCTTTGGCGATAGAAAGAGCTACCAAATGGACAGCGCAAACCGCTTGGAAGCCATAAATGAGAGCTTGCAGGATGAGGCACAAGGCGCTGATATCTTGATGGTAAAGCCAGCACTTGCTTATCTTGACATCGTTAGAGAGCTTAGAAATTTAACACTTCTACCACTTTGTGTCTATAACGTAAGCGGCGAATATGCACTGCTAAAAGCTGGCGCAAAAGCTGGTATTATCGACTACGAGCGCGTTATGATGGAGACTTTGATCGGCTTTAAAAGAGCAGGAGCAAATTTGATCATCACATATCACGCAAAAGAAGCAGCCAAAATTTTAAGGGGCTAAAATGAGGCACTTTTTGACGCTAAATGACTTTAGCAAAGATGAAATTTTAGAAATGATAAATTTAGCTCGCAAGATAAAAAAAGAGGCGAAGGCTAGAGAATTTAAGCCATACTTAAAAGATCAAAAGCTTGCTATGGTATTTGAAAAAAGTTCAACTAGAACTAGAGTGAGCTTCGATGTTGGCATGCACGAGCTTGGCGGATATGCGCTATTTTTAAGTAAAAATGATATACAAATAGGCCGCGGCGAGCCAATCCGTGACACTGCCAGGGTGATAAGCAGGATGTGCGACATGGCTATGCTAAGGGTCGATAAGCATGAAACGCTAGAAGAATTTGCTAAATTTTCAAGCGTGCCAGTGATAAATGGCTTAAGTGATAAATTTCACCCAGTGCAGCTCATGGCGGATTATCTCACGATGCTAGAATTTAGCGCAGGAGAGAAGGTCGCGTACGTAGGTGATGGCAACAACATGACTCACTCGTGGCTCATGCTAGCTAGCAAACTTGGCCTTGAGCTAAGAGTCGCTACGCCAAAAGGCTACGAGGCGGACGCTGAAATTTTAAAGATAGCTAATGAAAACGCAAAAATTTCAGGTGCGAAAATTTTTATCACAAATGATATAAAAGAAGCGGTAAATGGTGCCGATGTAGTGACTACGGACACTTGGGTATCGATGGGGCAAGAAGCCGAGAAAGAGAAGAGACTAAAAGACTTTGCTGGATATTGCGTGGATGAAAATTTGATGAGCCTAGCTAAAAAAGATGCGATATTTTTGCACTGCTTGCCAGCTTATAGAGGCTATGAGGTGAGCGAGGCAATCTTTGAAAGGCACGCGGATGAAATTTTTAGCGAGGCTGAAAACAGACTCCATGCCCAAAAAGGTGTAATGGTCTGGCTAAATGAGAGAAGAAGATGAGCAAAGAGAAAAGTATATATGATGAGATAGATGAGATCGGCAATAACCTTGGGCTGAGTAGCCCTGAAAAAACGATCTTTGAGATAGTTTCAACCAAAAATCCAAATGAGCATATTTTAAATTTAAAAAGTGGCTCTTGGGACTCAAAAGAGCCGTGGTTTGGTATTGATGAAAATCAAAATTTACACACAGTAATCTCTGTAAAATCGCTTTCGGCTTTGATCGAGGCCTTAAAAGAGTCTCAAAAAGAGAATTTTGATCTAAGGCTTGAAAAGACGATCTGGCAAAACATTCCGGTTGACTTTAGTGATGTTTGGGTGGTTGCTATGGATGAGATAAAAAAGATCGCAAGCGATAAAAAAAGTAGACAATTTAATATTGATCTTGACAAACTGGTAAAAAATATCAAAAAAGAGCACCCAAATTTATTTGTAGACATAAAAGAGGTGATTCAAATGGCAAGGAGTAGGGCAGATGATTGATTTTAGTGCTTATGTGAAGTATTCAAGGCCAGGGCCAAGATATACTAGCTATCCGACAGCACCAGAGTTTAGTGATAAATTTAGCTATGAAGCTTATATAAAAGAGCTTGAAAATCGTGATCTGAATCGACCGCTTTCGCTTTATTTACACTTGCCATTTTGCAGAAGCGCTTGTTATTTTTGTGGCTGTAATGTCATTTACACGAGCAAAGAGGACCGCAAAGAGAAATATATAAGATATATAGAAAAAGAGCTTGAAATTTTAGCTCACCACCTGGACACCAGTGCTGAGGTCTTACAAATGCACTTTGGCGGCGGCACACCAACATTTTATAATGCCGCTCAGCTTGATGAGATTATCAAACTTATCAAAGCTAAATTTAAAAATTTCTCAAAAGAGGCTGAGATAAGCTGCGAGATAGATCCGAGATTTTTGACAAATGAGCAGCTTGATGTGCTCATATCTCACGGCTTTAACCGCATAAGCTACGGCGTGCAAGATTTTGATGAAAAGGTGCAAAAAGAAATTCATAGAATTCAGCCCTATGAGATCACTCAAAATGCTGTAAAGATGGCTAGAGAGAAGGGCATAAAATCAATAAATATGGATCTGATCTACGGTCTGCCGTATCAAAGCCTAGAGAGCTTTAAAAAGACGCTTGAATTAGCGCTCACACTTGATCCAGACAGGCTTGCAGTATTTAACTACGCTCACGTGCCGTGGATAAAAAAGTCGATGCGTAAATTTGATGAAACCACATTGCCAAATCCAGAAGTGAAGCTTGAAATTTTAAAATTTACAGCTGAGTTTTTAACCAAAAATGGCTATAAAATGATAGGAATGGATCACTTTGCAAAGCCAAATGATGAGCTTTTTGGTGCTCTTGCAAATGGTACTTTGCATAGAAATTTTCAAGGTTATACGACAAAGGGCGGCGCTGATCTTATTGGTATAGGCGTGACAAGTATCGGTGAGTGCAAAAGGCACTACGCACAAAATTATAAAGATATGGACGAGTATGAAAAGGCGATCGATAGTGGAAAGTTGCCATATGCAAAGGGAATTTATCTAAGTGATGAAGATTTGCTTAGAAAGAGTGTGATTATGAACTTAATGAGTAATTTTGGGCTTGATATCAAAGCCATCGAGAATGAATTCCATATAAATTTTTTTGAACACTTTAAGGATGAGCTTGAGGAGCTTAAAAATTTAAGTGAATTTGTCAATGTTACAGCAGATAAAATTAGCGTAAATGAAACTGGAACATTGATAATACGAAATATTGCAATGTGTTTTGATGAATATCTAAAGAAAATTCCCGAGAATTTAAGGCGTTTTTCTAAAACTATATAAAAATTATTTTTTTGTCATAAGATATTTAAAATGCATTTAATATTTCTTGATGTATAATTCGTATCAAAATTTAAGTATAGACTTAATAATAAAAATAAGGTAAAAGGATCTTAGTTATGAAAAAGATGTTAGCAATTAGTGCTTTGGCAGCAACTGTGCTGTCAGCTCAAGATGTCCCTTATAGGATTTTTCTAGCTTCATTTGCACAAGATGATAATCAGGCTAGAATCGACAGTACTATTAATAAAGTTAATAGTAAAATTTCTGACAGTAGGCTGACCACAGGTATCTATGAGGTTGGTGGACGAAAATTTTTATATGTTGACACAACTCCGGTCTCTGAAGATGAAGCTAATAGTCTATTAGTTAAAGTTCAAAACGAATCAGGATATAAAGATGCTCTAATGAGAGCAAAAGCACCTGTAGCTGATACTCAAATAACAAAAAAATCTAATATAGAACAAGCTATATCAACTGAAGTAAAACCAGTAGCACAAGTTGATGATGGAGTTTTGACTTTAGATCAAGTTATAAAGACTATTTTAAATGAAAACCCAAGTTTAAAAGCTACAGAATTTAACTATCTACAAGTTGGTAAAGATCTAAAAATAGCAAAGAATGCCTATTATCCAACACTTGACGCTGCTGCTAGAGTGGGATATGAGAAAAAACGCCTTGATGATGGAGTTTCTACAAGAAGAGGAGATGGAAGAATTTCTGGCACATCTCTAACATTAGTTGAAAATTTATACAATGGTGGTGCTGATAAAAATAGAATAAATTCTCAAAGCGCAAGACTTGATTCAGCTGCTTATTCAGTAGCACAAGCTGCAGATAGACTTACATTAAATGCTACAAATGCTTACTTGCAAGTTCTTCAAACTAAGAGAATTTTAGACATTGAAGAAGAAAACGTAAAGAGTCATGAGGAAATTTATAGTCAAATTAAAGATAGAGCAAGATCAGGTTATGGCGTAGCTTCTGAAGAGAGACAAGCTGGATCGCGCTATACCCTAGCTCAATCAAACTATACAGCCGCTAAAAATAACTATGAAGATGCACTTTCTACATTTGAGAAATTATATGGAAAAAAAGTTGCAGCTAAAAATTTAGTAATGCCTGAGTTTAGCCTTCCTTTGCCTAGCACAAAAGAAGCTGTTTATAACAAAGCAATTCTTTGCAATCCGTCACTTTTGGTTCAAAAATCAAATATTGCTATGGCAGAGTCAGTTGTAAAAGAGAAAAATGCGCCTTTCTTACCAAAATTAGATCTTGTTGTATCTGGTGCGTATGATCATTCAAATGTTTTATATGACAATTATGAAGAACAAACATTTGACGCACTTTTAAGACTAAACTACAACCTTTACAATAAAGGTAATGATAAACTAGATAAAGAAAAAAGCCAACTTGCCGTTCAACAAGAGCAACAAACTTTAGATAATCTTGTAAGAGAGCTTAAAGAATCTTTGGAATTTTCATGGCAAAATTATGTTCTTAATCAAGAAAAAATGGGATATCTAAATCAACACGTTGAATATGCTAAAGCTACACTTGATGCTTATCAGGATGAATTTAGAATCGGTCGTCGTGATCTTATAAACTTGCTTGATGCCGAAAATGAATACAACTCTGCATTAAAAGAGATCGCTACAACTGAGACAGCACTATCTTATGCAAGATACAGACTGTTAGATAATATGGGAATGATCTCAGATAGCTTTGAACCAGGTTTTGCAAAGAGATACATTCAAGGTGCTTGCAGCATTCAAAACGATTTAAGATAAAAATGTAAAAGTAATGACCATGAGGGTCAAGACAAATTTTTGGGCGCTTATTGTAAGCGTCCTTTTTTTATTATTAGCAAGTGCTATTGGAGATTTTATAAAATCAACAACTATAGCAAAGGTAGCTAAAATTTATGGAGAAGATGCAAGAAGAAGGGCCTCTGCTCTAAATTCTTTAATGACTTCATTGCAAGATGCAACTGAACAAGAGAAATTAATAAAAGTAAATGACTTTTTTAACTCTTTTAGATGGGTTGATGATATGCAACTTTGGCACAAAAAGGATTATTGGGCTACTAGAATGGAATTTATAGGAAAAGGTGCTGGTGACTGCGAAGACTATGTTATTGCAAAATATTTTACACTAAAGCAGCTAGGAATTCCAACTCAAAAATTATACTTCACATATGTTAAAGCCTTAAGATACAATCAAGCTCATATGGTTTTAGCATACTACGATACACCAAAATCTATTCCATTAATTTTAGATAACATAAATGGTAAAATAAAAATCGCAACTCAAAGAACAGACCTTGTTCCAGTTTATAGTTTTAATGGTGATTCGCTATACTTGGCAAAACAAGAAGGTCTTGGTCAAGCAATACCAGGTGGAAATAAAAAACAAAATCCTAAGTGGATGGAACTAATAGATAGGATAGGAAAAGAGGATTTATGACGCTATTTAAACAAATTATGATCGCCGTGATAACTTTTGGTATCATGATTTTTATGGCTGTTGGCTACTTAAATTTTAAGAGCCTAAATGGATATATTAATGACCAGCTTGGTGAAAACGCAAGACATACAGCAAATTCGCTTGGACTTGCTTTAAAGCCTATTATCGATCCAGACGATATGTCCTTGGCTCAAACAATGATAAATTCTATGTTTGACAGTGGTAGATACAAGCTTATCAAGCTTGAAGATGTTGATGGCAAGGTTCTTATTGAAAATTCTCAACAAACTGTTGTTAAAGATATTCCCGAGTGGTTTTACAAAATAGCCAAGTTTGAAGCGCCAATAGCAGATAGCGAGATTATGACTGGTTGGGCAAAATTTGGCACGCTTTATGTTCAAGGCAGCACTGCACTTGCCTACAATGAGCTTTATACTAACTCAAAAAATATTTTTAATTTTCTTCTTCTAATGGTAATTGTCACTCTTGTGGTGGCATATTTTGCTCTAAAAGCTATTTTTAGGCCGCTTATGAAGGTTCAAGATCAGGCTGAGGCCATACTTGATAATAAATTTATTATTCAGAAAAGAATTCCATTTACAGCCGATCTTAAAAAAATGGTTCTAGCTATGAACTCTATGGTTAGCAAGGTAAAAGACATTTTTGAGAGAGAAGCAGCCACACTTAGTAAGTATCAAGAACTTTTATATAAAGATACAATGAGCGGTGCTAATAACAGAAGATTTTTTCAAACTAAATTTAGTGAGTATCTAGCAAGTGAAGAATATTCAAGTGGTGTTACTCTACTTGTTAGTTTTAAAGATCTAATAAATTTAAAAAGTACGCTTGGTTTTGAAAAATGGCAAAGCGTTATAATGAAAATAGCTCAAATTTTACAAGAGAAATCAATCCATAATGATAAAAATGCGATTGTTGCAAGACTTAACGATAATGATTTTATTGTACTTTCGTATGGTAGAAATTCGTCAAATTTTTTGGCTCTATGTGATGAAATTATGAACGAGTTTAAAAAGCTTTATGCAAATTTTGCACTAAATGATAGCGAGTATCCAGTAAATGCTGCGATAGTTGAGTATTCACCAAATACTGATATCAAGACACTTCTTACTTCAGCTGATGTTACATTGGCTAGCTCAAGACTTGCTGGTAGCTTTACATATAAGGTATTTAATGAAAATCAAAATACTTTAGTGATTGGTAAAGAGAAGTACAAAGAGCTTATTTTTGACTCAATAAAAGAGGATGAATTTAAATTTGCAGCTCAAAAAGTGATTGATCTTAATTCAAATTTTGAGCAGTATGAGCTTTATTTGAGGCTTGTTGATAAAGATGGTGTATGGCGTATGGCCTCATATTTTATGCCGATGGTCAATGAGCTAAATTTAGGTGCAATGCTTGATCTTCATATCTTAAATAGAGTAGCTAGAATTTTACCGGAGAATATCTTACCAAGCGGTAATTTAGCCATAAATTTGGGCAAAGAGATATTAAACTCAGATGAAAATTTTTCAAAACTTGAAGCTACACTTAAAAAGATAAGTCAAATTTCAAAATATAAAAACTATATAGAAATTCCAAATAAAGACGATATTAGCATAGAAAGTATAGTTAAGCTTACTAAAAAATTAAAAGAGCTTGGCTTTGGATTTGGTTTTGACCACTTCGAGCTTAACGCAAAAGGTATTGAGAAACTAAAAGAATTTAACCCTGATTATGTAAAAATTCAGTCAAATGTCTTGATTGACTTCTTAAGTGATAAGTCAGGAGTAAATACAAAACAATCACTTGATATTGTTTTAAGCTCAAAAGACATTATTTTGATCGCAATCGGTGTTGAAGGCGAAGAGCAGAAGAAAAAACTAATTGATCTTGGCATTAAAAATATGCAAGGAATTTATATAGATGAAATCAAGAACATTGGATGATAGATGCATAGTGATAAGATAAAAGATGAGCTGCTTCAATGTTTGGTTATTTTTACCAAGCTCCATAATAATCCATATAGTGCTGATGCTTTAACTATTGGCTTGCCAGTAAAAGATGGCGATGAAATTGAGCTTTTTTCACTTAAAAGCTCAAGGTCTTTATTTTCTCGTGCTGCTTCTCGTGCTGGTTTTGCTTCTACCCTTGTAAGAAAAGATCTTGAACAAATCTCTCCTTTAGTTTTACCTTGCATTTTAATGCTTAGAGGCAAAAAAGCTTGCATCTTGCAATCTTTTAGTAAAGATAAAAAGACAGCAAATATCATAACACCAGAACTTTCAACTGGTACTAGCACGATAGAAATAAGTAAATTAAAAGAAGAATATTTAGGCTATGCATACTATCTAAAGCGCGAGTTTGTTCCAGAGGATACTAGCTCAACAAAGCTAATTGATGCGGGCAATGACCACTGGTTTTGGGGAACTCTAAAACGTTCAAAAAAGATTTATTTTGATGTTGTTCTTGCAAGTTTTATTATAAATTTATTTGTTCTTGCTAGTCCGCTTTTTACGATGAACGTATATGACCGTGTCGTGCCAAATAATGCAGTTGAGACACTTTGGGTCTTGGCGCTTGGCGTAAGTGTAGTTTATGGCATAGATCTTTTTTTAAAATTTGTAAGATCATATTTTCTTGAGATTGCTGGCAAAAAGAGTGACATCATAATGAGTTCTATTTTATTTGAGCGCGTTATGGATATGAAATTTAGCAATAAACCAAAATCTGTTGGCTCATTCGCCAGTAATCTAAAAGAGTTTGATACGGTTAGAAATTTCTTCTCATCAGCCTCATTGGCAGCCATTGTCGATCTTCCATTTGCAATCATTTTCTTGATAGTTACTTATTTTATAGGAAGCTATATCGTACTCGTGCCAATTGTTATCATGATAGCTATTTTATGCTATACATTTTTTATAAAAGATCCACTTCAAAATGCCATTAAGAGTACATTTGAGGCTTCGGCTATAAAAAATGGAATTTTAATAGAGAGCCTTAGTAGTCTTGAGACCATCAAAACTCTTGGCGCTAGCGGACATATACAGTGGAACTGGGAAGAGGCAACCGGTGAGATAGCAAATAGAAGCATTAAATCAAAAATTATCACAACTTCGATAACGACTGTTACATCTTTTTTAGTGCAATTAAATACTATTGCCATCATCGTTCTTGGTGTTTATATGATACAAGATACGCATCTTACAATGGGTGGTCTTATCGCTGCAGTTATGCTTAGCTCTCGTGCTATCGCTCCTATGGGACAGGTAGCTTCACTAGCTGCAAATTTTGAGCAGACAAAAACAGCCTATCAAAGTCTTAGTAAGATTATGCAAATGCCTGTTGAAAGGCCAGAGGGTAAAAAATTTGTTAGAAGAAATTCTTTTGATGGAAAGATTGAGTTTAAAAATGTAAGCTTTACATATCCAGATACCACAAAAGGTTCGCTTGATAGGATAAATTTTGTCATTCAGCCAGGTGAAAAAGTTGGCATTATAGGCAAAAATGGCTCTGGAAAAACTACTTTACAAAAGCTCATTTTGGGACTTTACTCACCAACTGAAGGCTCAGTGCTAATCGATGGTATTGATATTAATCAAATCGATCCAGCCGATCTTAGGCGAAACATCGGCTACGTTCCGCAAGATGTTGTGCTTTTTAAAGGAACGGTTAGAGAAAATATTGTTCAAAAAGCACCATATGTTGATGATATTCAGATTATAAAAGCAGCTAAAGTAAGCGGAGTTGATGAATATGTAAATGCTCATCCGCTTGGATTTGATATGCCAGTTTTTGAAAGAGGTGACGGCATAAGTGGCGGACAGCGCCAAAGCATAGCTGTGGCTAGGGCATTTTTGCTAGATAGTCCTATTATTTTGCTTGATGAGCCAACAAATTCTCTTGATAATACAGTTGAAAATAAGTTAAAAATAAATTTAAAGACAAATACAGCAAATAAAACGATGCTACTTGTTACACATAGGACGTCGATGCTAGATCTTGTTGATAGACTTATAGTTATGGACAATGGCAAAATTTTATTGGACGGACCAAGAGATGAAGTTTTAGCAAGACTTAGTGGGAAGTGATCATGCAAGAAGATATCAAGAATAAACAAAATGAAAATCCAAAAAATGAAAAAAGATTAATTTCTGAGAATAACATAAAAGAACAAGAGGAAGCTAGTAATAAAATTTTAAATAGCGTAGATGATATAAAGTCTAATCTTCAAACAAAAAATTATGATGCTTATGATTTGAAATTTATGTCAAGTCTTTCTGAGGCTGTTTTGGCTAAAGCCCCATCTACATCCAAAAAGATACTCTATACGGTTGCTATAACTATGTTTTGGCTTCTTGTTTGGGCCTCTTGGGCACAAATAGATGAGATCACAAGAGGTAGTGGTAAGATCATCCCGTCTGGAAAAAACCAAGCGATACAAAATCTCGAAGGCGGTATAGTCGATCAAATTTTTGTAAAAGAGGGTGACGAAGTTAAGAAAGATCAAATTCTAATAAGGCTAGATAATAAAAATTTTACGAGTAGTTATGGTGAGTCAAAACTAAGACTTGATGAACTTCAAGCAAAATTTATGAGACTTGATGCTGAGGCAAATGATAAGGAATTCGACTACGACGAAGCTAGAGATGCGAACAATAGTAAAGCCATAAGATACGAGCTAAGTCTGCATAATTCAAATATTGATCACTTAAATGAGCAAATAGGAATTCTAACAGAGCAGATCCATCAACGCCAAAGTGAGCTAAATGAGCTTAGAAATAAAATTTCTCAAACTCAAAATAGCTACAACCTTGTTTTAAAAGAAAAAGCTATCATGGAGCCTATCTTTAAAAAAGGTCTTGTTAGCGAGGTCGAGTATATCCAGCTTCAAAGACGCGTAAATGACCTAAAAGGCGAGCTTGACGCATCTGTGCTTGCCGTGCCAAGGGTCGAATCGACCATAAAAGAGGCAAAAAATAAGATAGAAGAGGCAAAGCTGGCATTTAAAAATAATGCAAAAAAAGAGCTAAATGAAGTTTCAGCAGAGATCGCAAGGATAAATGAATCACAGATCAGCCTAAGTGATAGAGTAGAAAGAACATATGTAAGATCTCCAGTAAATGGTATCGTTAGTAAAATGATGGTTCATACCGTATCAGGAGTTATCAAGCCTGGTGAAAATATTGCCGAGATCGTTCCTCTTGAGGATAAACTGGTTGCCGAAGTAAAAGTAAAACCAGCCGATGTTGCGTTTTTGAGGCCTGGGCTTGATACGATGGTTAAATTTACAGCTTATGATTTTAGTATTTACGGTGGTTTAAAAGGCAAAGTAACGCAGATTAGTGCCGATACAGAGACTAATGAAAAAACTGGCGAGAGCTATTATTTGGTCAGGATAGAAACTGAGAAAAATTATCTTGGTAGCGAAGAAAAGCCACTTAGGATAAAAGTTGGTATGATAGTCTCAGCTGATATCATTACCGGCAAAAAGACAATACTTGATTATTTATTAAAGCCTATTTTAAAGGCAAAACAAAATGCCTTAACGGAGAGGTAATGGGCAAGATCGCTTTTTATGATAAGAAATTTGGTGAATACGATATTGAAAAATTTCAAAATTTACAAAATTTCTATCTCATAAAAGATGATTATTGCTGCGATATAGTTAATGATGAAATTGAACGATTTAAATTTAGTGATTGTGAAATGGATTTTTTACGATTAGTAGATGTTGCTAGTAGACATAAAAAACTATTTGAAAATATAAAAATTCAAGATGATATAGTAAGAAGCATTAAAATTTTAATAAAAGGCTATGATCAGAGTTTGGATAAATTTGACTTTGATCCTGGAATTTTAAATTTAAATACTCCTTATAAATATGCTATATCACAAGATTTTTTTGAAATGACTATTTTTTTAGAAGAAAAATCCTCAGTGGTTACTAAATTTTTCTCATCAATAGATTACAAGATACGCAAAAACGGCGAAAGTCGTCACGTAGAATTTTTTATAAATAATAAAAAAATTTATGAAAGAATCATATAAATAATCCAAGGAAAGGTAATGCAAGTTATTTTATTTACACAAAATAGTGCATTAAACAATATTTGGAGAAGCTATTTTACTGGCAATAGCGATGTGAAATTTATACACAATAGAAAAGAGTTTTTTTCTAATATAAATGATGATGTTGATATTATAGGCATTGATATTGATATTTTTAAAGATAATATTGATGATGTTATAAAAAATATAATTGAAAATTCCCCAAATATAAAAATACTCATACTCTCAAATAGGCCAACGATAAACGAAGGCAAGCACCTGCTTACGCTTGGAATCAAGGGCTATGCAAATTCTCACATGAGAAAGACACACTTTGAAGATGCTTTTGAAACCATTTTTAATGGAAATATATGGCTTTACCAAGAATTTGTTCAGGCAATGATTAGTGAGCTAACCGGCTCATATATTAATAGCGAAAGTGAAAAGGTAGACAAAAAGACCGACCTCTCTGAGCTTAGTTCAAGGGAAAGAGAAATTGCAGATTTAATCTATCAGGGTCTAACAAATAATGAAATTTCAGAAAAAACAGGTATTACACTAAGGACGGTCAAGGCACATACAAGCTCGATTTATAGTAAGCTAAATGTAAAGGATAGAATAGGGCTTGTGCTTTTAATGAAGCAGCTTGACGCATAAAATCTTGATTTATTTTTGTGAGAAATTTAAGACCCTTCTTCAAAAACTATAAATTTTTATACATCCGACCATAACAAATACATACACAACTTTTACTAGCTGAAGAATACAATAAATATAAAATTTTTAAATAAAAAATAATTTGCTAAAATCTTAAATAAAAAATTCTAGCAAATTTATTAATAGCTGAGATAAGAAACCAGAAACTTTAGTCTTCCAAATCGATATCTACTTTTTCGACATTTGTTATGATGTCTTTTGTATTTTTTTCGATATCGTGTTTATTTTTTTCAATAAGTGATCTATTTTGTCCAATCAAATCCCTATTTTCCTTAATGCCATCACTATTTTGTTCAATTAATTTGCTAAGAGTTGATATTCTTTTTTCATAACGTATCATTAGAAAATAAATTACGTAAATTAGTAATAAAATTATTGCCCAAGGTAAAAATTGCATATTAAATCCTTATATATTTTTTGTAATTATAGAAATTTTAGCTTTTAAAAAAAATAAAACCATAAAAATTATACATATTTTATAAATACTTAATGGTGTATTACTGATTTAAATGTAATAAAAATTTGTATTTTTAAATGGCTGTATTTTATGGTTTTAATTTTTATGAATTTTTTTAAAATTTCCCTTGACTTTTACATTGTTTTGATATATAATTGCCACTTCACAAAATAGGTGCTGGTGTAGCTCAGTTGGTAGAGCTACTGCCTTGTAAGCAGTGGGTCGGCGGTTCAAGTCCGTTCACCAGCTCCATTTTTGTAACAGTGTTTGACCAGAAAATACCAAAATACTTTATTAATGTTTAAGGTGAGATACTCAAGCGGCCAACGAGGGCAGACTGTAAATCTGCTGACTATGTCTTCCGTGGTTCGAATCCACGTCTCACCACCATTGTTATGCGGGAGTAGCTCAGTTGGCTAGAGCATCAGCCTTCCAAGCTGAGGGTCGCGGGTTCGAGCCCCGTTTCCCGCTCCAAAATTTGGGAAAATAAACTGGGAGCTGTATCTAGATTTTACTAAACACAGTTATTCCTTACTTTATTTTCAAAATTTTTAGTTGTTTGTATTATTTAATTGGAATCATCTCTGCCAAGCGTTTTTCGCTCATATGGCTCAGAGGTAGAGCACTTCCTTGGTAAGGAAGAGGTCGCGGGTTCAAGTCCCGCTATGAGCTCCACTGGTTAATATGATTTTATTATGATTATACAAATTTGGTAAGAAAAAAGACATATATCACATACGGAGGAAAAGATGGCTAAAGAAAAATTTTCACGTAACAAGCCGCACGTAAACATAGGTACTATTGGTCACGTAGATCATGGTAAAACTACATTAACAGCTGCAATATCTGCTGTTCTTTCACGCAAAGGACTTGCTGAGCTAAAAGATTATGATAATATTGATAATGCTCCAGAAGAAAAAGAGCGTGGTATTACAATTGCTACTTCACATATTGAGTACGAGACAGAGAAACGCCACTATGCCCACGTTGACTGCCCTGGTCACGCTGACTATGTAAAAAATATGATTACAGGTGCTGCGCAAATGGATGGAGCTATTCTGGTTGTTTCTGCAGCTGATGGTCCAATGCCACAAACTAGAGAGCATATTTTATTATCACGCCAAGTTGGTGTTCCATACATTGTTGTTTTCATGAACAAAGCTGATATGGTTGATGATGCAGAGCTACTTGAATTGGTTGAAATGGAAATCCGTGAATTACTTAATGAGTATAATTTCCCAGGCGATGATACACCTATTGTTTCTGGTTCAGCACTTAAAGCTCTTGAAGAGGCAAAAGCTGGTCAAGATGGCGAATGGTCAGCAAAAATTATGGAATTAATGGATGCAGTTGATAGCTATATTCCAACTCCAGTTCGTGCAACAGATAAAGACCTTCTTATGCCAATCGAAGATGTTTTTTCGATTTCAGGTCGTGGTACAGTTGTAACTGGTAGAATCGAAAAAGGTGTTATAAAAGTAGGTGACACAATTGAGATTGTTGGTATTAAGCCAACTCAAACAACAACAGTTACTGGTGTTGAAATGTTTAGAAAAGAGATGGATCAAGGCGAAGCTGGTGATAATGTTGGCGTTCTTCTCCGTGGTACTAAGAAAGAGGATGTTGAGCGTGGTATGGTTCTTTGCAAACCTAAATCAATTACCCCTCATACAAAATTTGAAGGCGAAGTCTACATCTTGACAAAAGAAGAAGGTGGTCGCCATACTCCTTTCTTTAATAACTATAGACCACAATTCTATGTAAGAACAACTGATGTTACTGGTTCAATTACGCTTCCAGAAGGAACAGAGATGGTTATGCCAGGTGATAATGTAAGAATTTCAGTTGAGTTGATTGCTCCAGTAGCACTTGAGGAAGGCACTCGTTTCGCTATCCGTGAAGGTGGCAGGACTGTTGGTTCAGGTGTTGTTTCAAAAATACTTGGTTAATTTATAAAAATTTGTCAAAGGGAGGAGATATCCCTTTGATATCTTAATAAGGACTTATATGAGAATTAAAATTGGTTTAAGATGCTCCGAAAGTGGTGATATAAATTATACAACAACTAAAAATAGTAAAACTACAACGGATAAAGTTGAACTTAAAAAGTATTGCCCAAGATTAAAAAAACATACTATTCATAAAGAAGTTAAATTAAAAAGTTAATTAAGAAGCTATTAGGGCAATAGCTCCAACGGTAGAGCGCTGGATTCCAAATCCAATGGTTGGGGGTTCGAATCCCTCTTGCCCTGCCACGACTAAGGTTAAGATTATGGAAAAAATTATAAATTATATTAGGCTTTCTAAATTGGAAATAATGAAGGTTATCTATCCTACAAAAGAACAAATTAGAAACGCTTTTTTTGCAGTTTTTATCGTAGTTGCTGTTGTATCACTTTTTTTAGCTCTTGTTGATGTTATTATGTCCTTTGTTTTATCTAAAGTTATATGATATAAGGAAAAGAAGTAATGTCACATAAATGGTATGCTATACAGACTTACGCTGGAAGCGAAATGGCAGTAAAAAGAGGAATTGAAAATTTAGTAAAAGATCATGGAATAGAAGATCAACTAAAAGAAATTATAGTTCCTACAGAAGACGTAATAGAAATAAAAAATGGTAAGCAAAAAATCAACGAAAGAACTCTTTATCCAGGTTATGCTTTTGCATGCTTAGATCTTGATACGGCTCTTTGGCACAGGATTCAATCTTTACCAAAAGTTGGACGTTTTATTGGTGAGGCCAAAAAACCTACGCCATTATCTGAAAAAGATATAAATACTATTTTGGAAAAAGTTCAAAAAAGAGCTGCACCAAAACCTAAGATATTTTTTGAGGATGGTGAGAGTGTTCGTATAACAGAAGGTCCTTTTGCTAACTTTACAGGTATTGTGGAAGAATATGACATGATACATGGTAAACTTAGACTTAATGTTTCTATTTTTGGTAGAAGTACCCCTGTTGATATTTTGTATTCACAAGTTGAGAAGATAATTTAAGGAGCAAGAAATGGCTAAAAAAGTTATAGGTGAAATAAAATTACAAATTGCTGCAACAAAAGCAAATCCTAGTCCACCAGTTGGTCCAGCTCTTGGACAAAAAGGTGTTAATATTATGGAATTTTGTAAAGCCTTTAATGAAAGAACAAAAGACATGGTTGGATTTAATATTCCAGTTGTTATAACTGTTTATGCTGATAAAAGTTTTACATTTATTACAAAACAGCCTCCTGCTACAGATCTTATTAAAAAGGCTGCAGGTATAACAAAAGGAACTGATAATCCTTTAAAAAATAAAGTAGGCAAACTAACAAAAGCTCAAGTTTTAGAAATAGTTGAGAAAAAACTTGTTGATTTAAATACAAATGATAAAGAGCAAGCAGCTAAAATTATTGCTGGTTCAGCTCGATCAATGGGTGTCGAAGTAATAGACTAAAACCTTTACCGTCAGGTTGATTAGCAAAAGACGGAAGCAATATATATGCGGAGAAATTTATGGGAAAAACTAGTAAGAGATTTCAAGAATTGCTCAAAAAAGTAGAGCAAGATAAAATTTATAACCTTAGTGAGGCTATTGATACAGTCAAAACTCTAGCTTCTGCTAAATTTAATGAAACAGTTGAGATTGCATTAAAATTAAATGTTGATCCAAGACATGCTGATCAAATGGTTCGTGGTTCAGTAGTTTTACCAGCTGGTACAGGTAAAACTGTAAGAGTTGCTGTTATTGCTAAAGATGCTAAAGCTGATGAGGCTAAAGTAGCTGGTGCTGATATTGTTGGTGCAGATGATTTGGTCGAAGATATTCAAAAAGGTATAATGAATTTTGATGTTCTTATAGCTACTCCAAACCTAATGGGTCTCGTAGGTAAGGTCGGTAGAATTTTAGGACCAAAAGGATTAATGCCAAATCCAAAAACTGGTACAGTCACAATGGATGTTGCACAAGCTGTTAATAATGCAAAAAGTGGTCAAGTAAATTTCCGTGTTGATAAGCAAGGAAATATACATGCAGGTCTTGGTAAAGTTAATTTTACTAAAGAACAATTAAATGAAAATATTTCAACATTTATTAAAGCGATCAATAAACATAAGCCTGCAACCGCAAAGGGTAGATATGTTAAAAATGCTTCGTTGTCTTTGACAATGAGCCCATCTATAGCTCTTGATACTCAAGAAGTTATGGACTTAAAATAAAACTAAAAATTAAAATTTATATCTTAGATTGGAGATAGCCGAGGCCATTGGGCTTAATTGATTCGACCCGCTCTGCTTGAAATCGCCGGTCGGAAAGGAGAAAAAGTGACACGTAACGAAAAAACTGAAGTTGTTGCAAAATTAGAGAGTGAATTTAAAACTGCTGAAGCTATTATAGTTTGTGACTATCGTGGCCTTTCAGTAAAGAAACTTGAAGTTTTAAGAAATTCTGCTAAAGAACAAAATGTAAAAGTTCAGGTTATTAAAAATACTCTTGCAAATATTGCTCTTAAAAATTCTGATAAAGTCGGAATGGAACTCAAAGATACAAATATCTATCTTTGGAGTGAAGATCAATTAGCAGTAACTAAAGTAGCCGCAAAATTTGAAGAGTCTAATGCTGATCTTTTTAAAATAAAAACAGCTTATATTGATGGCGAAGTTGCTAGCGTTGATAAAGTTAAAGCTCTATCTAAAATGCCTAGCCGTGATGAGCTTATTGCGATGCTTTTACAAGTTTGGAATGCGCCAATTCAAAATTTTACAATTGGTTTGAATGCGCTTAAAGAGAAAAAAGAACAATCAGCTTAAATTAAATTAAAAAACAATAAGGATTAAAAATGGCAATTACTAAAGAAGATGTATTAGAGTTTATATCTAATCTTTCTGTACTTGAGCTTAGTGAACTTGTAAAAGAGTTCGAAGAGAAATTTGGTGTTAGTGCAGCTCCTGTAATGGTAGCTGGTGGTGCTGTTGCAGCAGGCGGTGCAGCAGCTGCAGCAGAGGAAAAAACAGAATTTAACATTGTTTTGGTTGATTCTGGTGATAAGAAAATCAATGTTATTAAAGTTGTTAGAGCGCTTACTGGTCTTGGTCTTAAAGAAGCTAAAGATGCAGTTGAGGGAACACCATCTGTTCTTAAAGAAGGCGTTAGCAAAGATGAGGCTGAGGCAGCTAAAAAAGAGCTTGAAGAAGCTGGTGCTAAGGTTGAACTTAAATAATTTTTTATTATTTGAGCTTAATATTTCAAGAGAGGGCAAAGGCTCTCTCTTTTTTAAATTTTAGATGCCTTGTTAAAAGGCTATACTTTTCTTTCAAAATTACCACGAGGTAGATGCAATGTTAAATAGCTTATACTCAGGAAATCGTCTTAGAGTTGACTTCTCTAATGTCGTTAAAGAGATAGACGTTCCGAACCTACTACAACTACAAAAAAAGAGCTTTGATAATTTTTTAAATCTAAATAACAATCAAACTGAAAGCGGTATCGAAAAAGTTTTTAAGTCGATTTTCCCTATACATGATCCGCAAAATCGTTTGACTTTAGAGTATGTTGGCTCAGAAATTGGAAAACCAAAATATACGATCAGAGAGTGTATAGAAAGAGGTCTTACATACTCTGTAAATTTAAAGATGAAAATACGTCTTATCGTTCATGAGAAAGATGATAAGACAGGTGATAAAGTCGGTGTTAAAGATATAAAAGAACAAGAAATTTTTATACGCGAAATTCCACTAATGACTGATAGAATTTCATTTATTATAAATGGTGTTGAGCGCGTTGTTGTAAATCAACTCCACAGAAGTCCAGGTGTTATTTTTAAACAAGAAGAGAGCGCGACTGTTGCAAATAAATTAATTTATACAGCTCAAATAATACCTGATCGTGGCTCTTGGCTACATTTCGAATATGACACAAAAGATATTTTATATGTTAGGATAAATAAACGTAGAAAAGTGCCAGTAACTATATTATTTAGGGCGCTTGGATATAAAAAGCAAGACATCATTAAGTTGTTTTATCCAATACAAAATTTAATTATTAAAAATAACAAATTCTTAACTCTTTTTAATCCTGAAGATTATTTGGGAAGAGTTGAATATGATATAAAAAACGAAGATGGAGAAATTCTTCACCAAGCGGGCAAGCGTCTTACTAAGAAAAAAGCTGACAAGTTGATCGAGGATGGAGTAAAATTTGTTGAATACCCAGTTGAAGCACTTATTGGTAGATATTTGGCAAACCCTGTAATAAATACAGAGAGTGGAGAAATTTTATATGATACACTATCTGCTCTTGACGAGAATAAACTTGCAAAGATTTTAGCTGAGTATGAAAGTATTGAGATTATAAATAACTCTGCTGCTGGTGTTGATGATGCGATTATAAATTCTTTCATAGCTGACAACGATATGCTTAAGGTTTTAAAACAAACTGAGGGCGTGGATGACGAAAATGATCTTGCGGCTATTAGAATTTATAAGGTCATGAGACCAGGAGAGCCAGTTGTTAAAGAGGCTGCAAAGAGTTTTGTAAATGATATGCTATTTAACCCTGAGAGATACGATTTAACAAAAGTTGGTCGTATGAAAATGAATCATAAGCTCTCACTTGATGTACCAGAATATGTTACTTTACTAACAAGTGAAGATATCATAAAAACTGCAAAATATCTTATAAAAGTTAAAAATGGACAAGGTCACATTGATGACCGAGATCATCTTGGTAATCGTCGTATAAGGTCAATTGGTGAGTTACTCGCTAGCGAACTTCACCTCGGTTTTGTAAAGATGCAAAAGGCTATCCGCGATAAATTTACAAGTTTAAGTAATAATACCGAAGAGATTATGCCATACGACCTCATTAATCCAAAAATGATTACTGCTACGATTATGGAATTTTTCACAGGTGGACAATTAAGCCAGTTTATGGATCAGACAAACCCACTTAGTGAAGTTACTCACAAGCGCCGTCTATCTGCGCTTGGCGAGGGCGGCTTAGTAAAAGAGCGTGCTGGCTTTGAGGTGCGTGACGTTCACCCAACCCACTACGGTAGAATTTGTCCGGTTGAGACTCCAGAAGGTCAAAATATTGGTCTTATCAATACACTTTCAACCTATGCAAAAGTGAACGATCTTGGCTTTGTTGAAGCACCTTACAAAAAAGTTGTAGATGGCAAAGTGACTGATGAGATAGTTTATTTAACCGCAACTCAAGAAGAGGGCAATGTTATAGCTCCAGCATCAACTAAACTTGATGAAAATGGACACATCGTTGAGGACTTGATTGAGGTTAGAAAAGATGGCGAGATGATGCTTGCGCGTAGAGAAGATGTTACTCTGATCGACCTTTGTTCTGGTATGATAGCTGGTGTTGCGGCTTCACTTATTCCATTCCTAGAGCATGATGATGCTAACCGTGCTCTCATGGGCTCAAACATGCAACGTCAGGCAGTGCCACTACTTCGCTCAACTGCTCCTATTGTTGGAACAGGTATGGAAAGCGTTATCGCAAGAGATGCATGGGAAAGCGTAAAAGCAAAACGTAGTGGTGTGGTTGAAAAGGTTGATAATAAAAATATATTCATTTTAGGCGAAGACGAAGCTGGTCCATATATCGATCACTACTCTTTGGAGAAAAATTTAAGAACAAACCAAAATACGACTTTTTCTCAACATCCGATAGTTAAAAAAGGTGATGAAATCGTTGCCGGTCAAATAATTGCTGACGGTCCAAGTATGGAAAAAGGCGAGCTAGCGATTGGTAAAAACGCACTAATAGCATTTATGCCTTGGAATGGCTATAACTACGAAGACGCGATCGTCATTAGTGAAAAAATGATACGTGAAGACGCCTTTACAAGTGTTCATATCTATGAAAAAGAGATCGAGGCTCGTGAGCTAAAAGATGGCGTTGAAGAGATAACAAAAGATATACCAAACGTCAAAGAAGAGGAGCTTATGCACCTTGATGAGAGCGGTATTGTCAAAATTGGTACAGAGATCAAACCTGGCATGATTCTTGTTGGCAAAGTATCTCCAAAAGGCGAAGTTAAACCAACTCCAGAAGAAAGATTACTACGTGCGATCTTTGGTGAAAAGGCTGGCCACGTGGTAAATAAATCGCTCTACGCTTCAGCTTCGATGGAAGGCGTGGTTGTTGATGTTAAAATTTTCACCAAAAAAGGTTATGAAAAAGATAGCAGAACAAATAAAGCTTACGAAGAAGAGAAGACTCTTTTAGAAAAAGAACATCACGATAGACTACTTATGCTAGACCGCGAAGAGATGCTAAAAGTTACAGCACTTCTTTCTAAAAATCCACTAGCAAGTGATCAAGAGGTAAATAAAAAAGAGTATAAAAAGGGCTCAAAGATCAATAAGGCCGATCTTGAAAATATAAATAGGTTTACTCTAAATGCTATCGTTAAAAGCTTTTCAAAAGATATCCAAAAGAAATATGACGAGCTAAAAAATTACTTCCAAAATGAGAAGAAAAAGCTCAAAGAAGAGCACGATGCTAAGATAGAAATTTTAGAAAAAGATGACATTTTACCAAGCGGCGTTGTAAAACTTGTAAAAGTTTATATAGCTACAAAACGCAAACTAAAAGTCGGCGATAAGATGGCTGGACGTCACGGCAACAAAGGTATCGTTTCAAATATAGTAAGAGAAGTCGATATGCCGTATCTTCCAAGCGGTCAGATTGTAGACATCGTGCTAAACCCACTTGGCGTTCCAAGCCGTATGAACATCGGTCAAATTTTAGAGAGCCACCTTGGTCTTGTTGGCTACCGCTTAGGCGAACAGATAAATGAAATTTTTGAAACCAAAAAAGGCGAGTGGATAAAAGAGCTAAGAGCTAAGATGATAGAGATAGCAGGTGTTGCTAAGCTAATGGACGCTAAAAAAGCTCTTGGCAAGATGAGTGACGAGAAGCTTCTTGAATATGCAAAAGATTGGAGTAATGGCGTAAGATTTGCAACTCCAATTTTTGAAGGCGTTAAGGCTGACGAATTTGCAAAACTATTTGAGATGGCAAAGATAGATAGCGATGGTAAAACCGAGCTATATGACGGACGCACAGGCTCAAAGATAAGAGAACGTGTTAATGTTGGTTGTATGTATATGCTAAAACTTCACCACTTGGTTGATGAAAAAGTTCACGCAAGAAGCACTGGACCATATAGCCTTGTTACACAGCAACCTGTCGGCGGTAAGGCGCTATTTGGTGGTCAAAGATTTGGTGAGATGGAGGTTTGGGCACTTGAGGCTTATGGTGCCGCTCATACACTAAGAGAGATGCTAACTGTAAAATCAGATGATGTTGAGGGAAGACTTTCTGCTTACAAAGCTTTAACAAGAGGTGAAAACGTTCCTGAGACTGGTATCCCTGAGACGTTCTTTGTTCTAACAAACGAGCTAAAATCACTAGCTCTTGATGTAGAAGTATATGATGAGGATGAGACAAATGAAACTAACTAATTTAAAACCAGTTGAGATAAAAGAAGAGCATAGACCTCGTGATTTTGAAGCTTTTCAACTTCGTTTAGCAAGTCCTGAGAAGATAAAATCTTGGAGTTATGGTGAGGTTAAAAAACCAGAAACTATCAACTACCGCACGCTAAAACCTGAGCGTGACGGCTTATTTTGTGCGAAAATTTTTGGACCGATCCGTGACTACGAGTGCCTTTGCGGCAAATATAAAAAGATGCGTTATAAAGGCATTAAGTGTGAAAAGTGCGGCGTTGAAGTAACGACATCTAAAGTTCGCCGCTCTCGCATGGGTCACATCGAGCTTGTAACTCCAGTGGCTCACATCTGGTATGTAAATTTCTTGCCAAGCCGTATTGGTGCGCTTCTTGGTATTAAGATGAAAGATCTTGAGCGCGTACTTTACTATGAGGCATATATTGTTGATAATGCTGGTGAGGCTTATTACGACAATGAAAATTCTAAAAAAGTTGAAAAATACGACGTTTTAAATGAAGAACAATATCAAAGCCTAGCTTCAAGATACGAAGAGACTGGTTTTACAGCTAGAATGGGTGGTGAGGTCATCTATGATATGCTAGCCGAGCTTGATTTGATGGAAATTTTAAATCAACTAAAAGAAGAGATGGAGTCTACAAATTCTGAGGCCAAGAAAAAGACTATAGTAAAACGCCTAAAAGTTATCGAGAGCTTTTTAAATTCAGGCAACCGTCCAGAGTGGATGATGATAACAAATTTGCCAGTTCTTCCACCTGATCTTAGACCGCTAGTCAGCCTTGATGGTGGTAAATTTGCTGTTTCAGACGTAAATGACCTATATCGCCGCGTAATAAACAGAAATAGCCGTCTAAAACGTCTACTTGAGCTTGATGCACCTGAGATCATTATCAGAAATGAAAAGAGAATGCTTCAAGAAGCTGTTGATGCGCTATTTGATAATGGCCGCAGAGCAAATGCAGTAAAAGGTGCAAATAAGCGCCCACTAAAATCACTAAGCGAGATCATCAAAGGTAAGCAAGGTCGCTTCCGTCAGAATTTGCTAGGTAAGCGTGTTGACTTCTCTGGACGTTCTGTTATCGTCGTTGGTCCAAAGCTAAAGATGGATCAGTGCGGTCTTCCAAAGAAAATGGCTCTAGAGCTATTTAAACCACATTTGCTTGCTCGCCTTGAAGAAAAAGGCTATGCGACAACTGTTAAGCAAGCTAAAAAGATGATAGAAGATAAGACAAATGAGGTTTGGGAGTGCTTAGAAGAGGTAGTTAAAGACTATCCAGTTATGCTAAACCGTGCTCCGACACTTCACAAGCTTTCCATCCAAGCGTTTCACCCAGTGCTTGTTGAGGGCAAGGCGATTCAGCTTCACCCACTAGTTTGTGCGGCGTTCAACGCAGATTTTGACGGTGACCAAATGGCTGTTCACGTACCACTATCGCAGGAAGCTATCGCTGAGTGCAAAATTTTGATGCTTAGTTCAATGAACATCTTGCTTCCTGCAAGCGGTAAGGCTATCACAGTTCCTTCACAAGATATGGTTTTAGGAATTTATTATTTAAGCCTAGAGAGAAATGACGAAAAAGGCGCAAATAAAATTTTCTCAAGCGTTGATGAAGTAATGATCGCTGAAGAGGCTAATACTCTTGGTCTTCACGCTAAAATCAAAACAATGGTTGATAACAAGATCATCTTTACAACAGCTGGTCGCTTGATTTTAAGAGCCATACTTCCTGATTTTGTTCCTGAAAATATGTGGAATAAGATCATGAAGAAAAAAGACATTGCAAATTTGGTTGATTATGTTTATAGAAATGGCGGTCTTGAAGTAACGGCTGACTTCCTTGATAAGCTTAAAAATTTAGGCTTTAGATATGCAACAAAAGCAGGAATTTCTATCTCTATTGCTGATATCATCGTACCTGATAGCAAGCAAAAATATATTGACGAAGCTAAGAAAAAAGTTCGAGAAATTCAAAAGCAATACGGCGCTGGTCTTTTAACAGATAGTGAGAGATACAACAAGATCATTGATATCTGGACAGATACAAACAACAGCGTTGCAAGCGAGATGATGAAACTTATCCAAAATGATAAGGGCGGATTTAACTCGATTTATATGATGGCAGACTCAGGTGCGAGAGGTAGTGCAGCACAAATTCGCCAGCTAGCTGGTATGCGTGGTCTTATGGCAAAACCTGATGGTTCGATCATCGAAACGCCTATCATTTCAAACTTCCGTGAAGGTCTAAACATAATGGAGTACTTCAACTCAACCCACGGAGCTAGAAAAGGTCTTGCAGATACAGCGCTAAAAACCGCTAACGCCGGTTACTTAACAAGAAAACTAATCGATGTTGCTCAAAATGTTAAAGTCACAATGCATGACTGCGGTACGCACGAGGGTGTTGAAATTACAGATATTACAGAGAGTGGCGAGCTAATAGAAAGCCTTGAAGAAAGAGTATTAGGCCGTGTTTTAGCAGATGATGTGATCGATCCTATAACAAATGAAATTTTATTTAGCGAAGGCACGCTACTTGATGAAGAAAAAGCTAGAGCTATAACTGAGGCTGGTATAAAATCAGTAAGCATTAGAACACCTATCACGTGCAAGGCACCAAAAGGCGTTTGTGCAAAATGCTACGGCTTAAACTTGGGTGAGGGCAAACTTGTAAAACCAGGTGAAGCAGTTGGTATCATTTCAGCTCAATCTATCGGTGAGCCAGGTACACAGCTAACACTAAGAACATTCCACATCGGTGGTACGGCTTCTACTGAGCAACAAGATCGTCAAGTAATCGCCCAAAAAGAGGGATTCATCAGATATTATAACCTTAATACTTATGATAATGGCGATAAGAAGATCGTTGCAAATAGAAGAAGCGCGGCTGTACTACTTGTTGAGCCAAAGATTAAATCAACGATTGACGGCAAAATAGAGATCGAATATGCCCACGAAGATGTAAATATCGTGATAAAAGGTAAAAAAGAAGAGGTTAAATATACAATTAGAAGAAATGATCTTGCTAAGCCAAATGAATTAGCTGGTGTTAGCGGAAAGATCGAAGGAAAGATGTATATACCTTATGTAAGTGGCGATAAGGTAAAAGAGAATGAAAGTATCGTTGAGATCATAAAAGAGGGTTGGAATATCCCAAATCGTATCCCATACGCTAGTGAACTTAAAATTTCAGACGGAGATCCTGTAACTCGTAAAATTTTAGCCGACGCAAATGGTGTGGTTAAATTTTTCATATTAAAAGGTGATTATCTTGATAGGGTTAAAGATATCAAAAAAGGTCACAAAGTAACTGAAAAAGGTTTCTTTGTAGTTGTTTCTGATAAAGATGGACGTGAGGCGGTTCGCCACTATATCCCAAGAAATTCTATCATCCAAGTTTCTGATAATGATGCAGTTGAGAGAGCGACAGTAGTCTCATTGCCTGAAAAAGATGATAAGTTGATTATTGCTGAGTGGGACCCATATTCAACTCCAACTATTGCTGAAGAAGCTGGTGTGGTTAGCTTTGAGGATATTGAGCCAGGATATAGTGCGACTGAGCAAGCAGATGAGGCGACTGGACAAAGACGTCTTGTTATCAATGAGTATTTGCCAAGCGGTGTAAAACCTGCGATTATTATCGCTACTAAAAAAGGAAATTTAATTAAGTATCCGCTTGATCCAAAAACTGCGATCTTTGTCTCAAGTGGTGATGAAGTAGCTCAGGCTGATATTTTGGCTAAGACTCCAAAAGCTGTCGCTAAGTCAAAAGATATCACCGGTGGTCTTCCAAGAGTTAGTGAGCTATTTGAAGCAAGACGCCCTAAAAATACAGCTATCGTTGCAGAGATTGATGGTGTGGTTAGATTTGACAAGCCACTTCGCTCAAAAGAGCGCATAATCATCCAAGCTGAAGATGGCACAACTGCTGAGTATCTGATCGAGAAAAGTCGTCAGATCCAAGTAAGAGACGGGGAATTTGTCCATGCTGGCGAGAAACTAACTGATGGACTAATTTCAAGCCATGATATTTTAAGAATTCTTGGCGAAAAAGCGCTTCATTATTATTTGATTAGCGAGATTCAACAAGTTTATCGTCGCCAAGGTGTTGCGATCGCTGATAAACATATCGAGATCATCGTATCACAAATGCTTCGCCAAGTTAAAATTGTTGATAGTGGAAATACAAATTTCATAGTTGGCGATATGGTTTCAAGAAATAAATTTAAAGAAGAGAATGAGCGCATCATGAACATGGGCGGTGAACCAGCTATTGCTGAGCCGATCCTATTAGGTGTTACAAGAGCGGCTATCGGAAGTGATAGTGTGATCTCTGCTGCATCGTTCCAAGAGACAACTAAGGTCTTAACAGAAGCATCGATTGCTGCTAAATTTGACTATCTTGAGGATCTAAAAGAGAACGTTATCCTTGGACGTATGATCCCAGTTGGAACTGGTTTTTATAAGGATAAAAAAGTAAAAATCAAAGAAAACTAATACTTCAAGCCCCTATTTTTGGGGCTTAACCTCTTTATAGAATTAAATCAATTAAAAATTTACAAGCTATTAACTGTCACCTAATAAAATCCTTATCTTTAAATCACATCATGGAGAATTTATGAAAAACGTTGATCTTGGACTTTTATTTATACGTTTAGGACTTGGTATCTGCCTTTTTATGCATGGTTTTGGTAAAATTTTACATGGACTTAGTGGGGTAAAAGGTATATTAGTAAATGCTGGTTTGCCTGGATTTTTGGCATATTTTTCTTACCTTGGAGAGGTCTTAGCACCAATTATGTTAATTATTGGTTTTTATTCAAGAGTGGGTGCTATCCTAGTTTTAGGCACTAGTATTACTATTTTATACTCGTACTATGGATTTACAAATTTATTTGCATTAAATGAGGTTAATGGCTTTAAATCGGAACTTATCTATCTTTATATTGCTATTTCACTTTGTATTCTTTTGATAGGTAGTGGCAAATATGCTGTCAAACAAGATTAATACAAAATAAAGACAGCAGAGTTTTTATAAAATCAAGAATTAGATGAGTAAGTCTAACTTATTAACCGTTATTTAAGTTTATTTTAAATAAAATTAGGTCTTTTTAATAAATTTAGTTGAAAGGAATTATTGTGCCAACCATAAATCAATTGGTCAGAAAAGAACGCAAGAAAGTGACTGTTAAGTCAAAATCTCCAGCGTTAAAAGAGTGCCCTCAAAGAAGAGGAGTTTGCACTAGGGTTTATACTACAACTCCTAAAAAACCAAACTCAGCTTTGAGGAAAGTTGCCAAAGTCAGGCTTACAAGCGGTTTTGAAGTCATCAGCTATATCGGTGGTGAAGGTCATAACCTACAAGAACACAGTATCGTTTTAGTTCGCGGCGGTAGAGTTAAAGACTTACCAGGTGTTAAATATCACATCGTTCGTGGTGCACTTGATACTGCTGGTGTTGCAAAAAGAACAGTTTCTCGTTCTAAATATGGTGCTAAACGCCCTAAAGCTGGCGCTGCAGCTGCAACAAAAAAGTAAAAATTTAGGTTCGCAGACGTTGCTAAAATTTGCAAACGTTTGAGTAAAATTTCATAAAAATTTGAAGGAAAGATCAAAATGAGAAGAAGAAAAGCCCCTGTAAGGGAAGTCTTACCTGATCCGATTTACGGAAATAAAATAATCACTAAATTTATTAATTCTCTTATGTATGATGGCAAAAAAAGCGTCGCTACTGAGATAATGTATGGTGCTATTAAAGCCATAGAAAAGAAAAATGCTGAGGTTAAAGGCATCGACGTTTTTAACGATGCTATTGAAAATGTAAAACCTATTTTAGAAGTTAAATCACGCCGTGTTGGTGGTGCTACTTATCAAGTACCAGTTGAGGTTCGCCCAGCTCGCCAACAAGCTCTTGCTATCCGCTGGCTTATAACTTACGCTAGAAAAAGAAGCGAAAGAACTATGATAGATAAACTAGCGAATGAGCTCTTAGATGCGGCAAACTCAAAAGGTGCATCTTTCAAGAAGAAGGAAGATACTTACAAGATGGCAGAGGCTAATAAAGCATTTGCTCACTACCGCTGGTAAGAAAGAATTAGTATGGCAGAGAGAAAAACGCCTTTACATAAGGTAAGAAATATCGGTATTGCGGCTCATATTGATGCCGGAAAGACAACTACTAGTGAGAGAATTTTATTCTTTACTGGTATGAGCCATAAAATAGGTGAGGTTCATGATGGTGCTGCTACCATGGACTGGATGGAACAAGAAAAAGAGCGTGGTATTACTATTACTTCGGCTGCAACTACGGCATTTTGGAAGGGTTATCAAATAAACCTAATTGACACTCCGGGACACGTTGACTTTACTATCGAAGTTGAGCGTTCTATGCGTGTCCTTGATGGTGCTGTTTCAGTGTTTTGTTCTGTTGGTGGTGTTCAGCCACAATCAGAGACTGTTTGGAGACAAGCAAATAAATATCATGTACCAAGAATTGTTTTTGTTAATAAAATGGATAGAATTGGTGCAAATTTCTTTAGAGTTGAAGAGCAGATCAGGGAAAGACTAAAAGCAAACCCAATTCCTATTCAAATTCCTATAGGTGCTGAGGATAACTTTAGAGGTGTGGTTGACCTTGTAAGAATGAAAGCTTACGTTTGGAATGATGAGAAAAAACCAACTGACTATGTTGAAGAAGAAATTCCAGCTGAAGTTAAAGATAAAGCAGAGGAATACCGTGCAAAACTAATCGAAGCAGTTTCAGAGACAGATGATAGCTTGATGGAGAAATTTTTTGCTGGTGAAGAGCTAAGTGAAGAAGAGATTAAAAAAGGCATAAAAGCAGGCTGCTTGAGAATGACTATTACGCCTATGCTTTGCGGAACTGCGTTTAAGAACAAAGGTATCCAACCTCTGCTTGATGCTGTTGTTGATTATTTACCAGCTCCAGATGAGATCGCTGCGATAAATGGTGTTTATGAAGATGGCGCTGAAGTGACTGTTGAAAGTACAGATGATGGCGAATTTGCCGCTCTTGCGTTTAAGATTATGACTGACCCATTTGTTGGACAGCTAACATTTATCCGTGTTTATAGAGGAAGCCTTGAAAGTGGTAGCTATGCTTACAACACAGTTCAAGACTGCAAAGAGAGAATCGGTCGTTTGCTAAAAATGCACTCAAATAAACGTGAAGAGATTACTGAGCTTTTTGCTGGTGAGATCGGCGCTGTTGTTGGTCTAAAAAATACTCTAACAGGTGATACTCTAGCTAGCGAGAAAGATAAAGTTATCCTTGAGAGAATGGACTTCCCAGAGCCAGTCATTAGTGTTGCGGTTGAACCAAAAACAAAGGCAGACCAGGAAAAAATGGCAATAGCACTTCAAAAACTAGCTCAAGAAGATCCAAGTTTTAGAGTTAGTACAGACGAAGAGAGTGGTCAAACTATTATTAGCGGTATGGGTGAGCTTCACTTGGAGATCATAGTTGATCGTATGCTTCGTGAATTTAAGGTAGATGCTGAAGTTGGACAACCACAAGTTGCTTATCGTGAAACTATTCGTAAGACGGTTGAGCAAGAATATAAGTATGCTAAACAATCAGGCGGTCGTGGTCAATACGGTCACGTATTTTTACGTATTGAGCCGCTTCCAGCTGCTAGTGGATTTGAGTTTGTTAATGATATCAAAGGTGGTGTTGTTCCAAAAGAATATATTCCAGCTGTTGAAAAAGGCTGCAAAGAGGCACTTCAAAGTGGTGTTCTTGCTGGTTACCCAGTTGAAGACGTTAAAGTTACGCTATTTGATGGTAGCTACCATGAAGTTGACTCATCTGAAATGGCATTTAAGCTTGCTGCTTCAATGGGCTTTAAGGAAGGTGCTAGAAAGGCAGGTGCTGTTATTCTTGAGCCTATGATGAAGGTTGAAGTTGAAACTCCAGAAGAGTATATGGGTGATGTTATAGGCGACCTTAACAAACGCCGTGGCCAAGTAAATTCAATGGATGATAGAAATGGTGTGAAGATCATTGCAGCTTATTGTCCATTAGCTCAAATGTTTGGCTATTCAACAGATCTTCGCTCAATGACTCAAGGCCGTGCAACTTATTCAATGGAATTCGATCACTACGAAGAGGTTCCTAAAAACGTAAGTGATGAGATCATTAAAAAGAGAAATGGCTAATTAGCTAAAGAAGGACAGAGCAATCTGTCCTTTAAAAATTAAATCCTTATAAAATCTATCTACAAAAATATGAATTGTCCTCATAGCTCAGCTGGATAGAGCGTAGAATTCCTAATTCTAAGGTCACAGGTTCGAACCCTGTTGGGGACACCATCATACAATCGTAAAATACAAAGTGCCCAAACAAGTATTTTTTAAAATATTAAAACGTGCAATGAGATACAGTATTTTATAAAAAATATTCTTATGCTGATCAGTAAATAGAGTAAAAGAAAAAACACAAAGAATAGACTTTTAAAAATAAGATTACTAAAATCAAAGAAAAATTTTTATAAAAAATGTGTAATAGTAAGCAGCTATATTTTTCATCAATCTAGTTGGTTTATCTATATATGCATTCGTAGTGTGCTTAGCTTTTTTATCAACACGTTATATTATTAATTTTTATCTAAACTAATAAATTTTATCAACAAAAATTTTTATATATTTAATAATCCGTGCTAACATTTCAAAAATTTATTTAAGGAGAGTAGATGAAAAAAATTTTACTTTTAGGAGCTGTTTGTTGTATGTTGTCAGCTGATGTTAAAACTGTTAATATAAGCCCAGATGAGATCAAAAAATATGATCAGATTATCGATATAAGAACTCCATCTGAGTGGCAAGAGACTGGCGTTATCGCAGGTGCAAAGACTATAACTTTTAATCCAAACGATAAGAGCGCATTTTTAGAGGAGCTTTCAAAGGCAGTTGATGTCAAAAAACCTATTGCTCTTGTTTGTAGAAGTGGCAGAAGAAGCACAGCAGCAGCAGCAGCGATAGATAGCTCGGATCTTAAGATAATAAATTTAGATGGAGGTATGAGTAGCTTGATCGAGCAAGGCTATAAAACTACGCCTTATAAAAAATAGATAAATTTTTGTGATCCTACATTGACTACAAGATAAATTTATTTTGTAGTCAAATTTTATATCAAATAATAAAATTTATTATTTGATTAACCACTGATTAACTCTAGCTATATATAATTTCGTCATATTTATAATAAAGAAGGAGACAAAATGTCAAAAGTTATTTTACAATTAAATGTTATTCAGGCTGATGCAAATGCACTTTATATTAAATTTCACGATCTTCACTGGAATGTAAAAGGTATTCAATTTTTTAGTGTTCATGAATACACAGAAAAAGCTTATGAAGACATGAGTGAGATATTTGACGATGCAGCTGAGAGAGCTCTTATGCTTGGTGGCAGACCTATAGTTAAGGCTGAGGAGCTAGCAAAAGTTACTCATATCAAACACGAGCCAAAAGAAATTTATACTCCAACTGAGGTTTTAGAGATCGTCTTGGCCGATTATAAACACCTTTTGGGCGAGTTTAAAAAGCTTGACGAGCTTGCAGAAGGCGATACAACAACTCAGATGTACGCACAAGATCAAATAGCTAAATTTGAAAAAGCCATCTGGATGCTAAACGCAACACTTAGCAAATAACTACTAGCGGGAGTTTTCCCGCTCTATCTAAATAAATTCTACTTTTTGGCGATATTGATTTTATAAAATTTAAGGAGCCAAAATGAAGATTTCTCAAATCGCAAACTCATATAATAGTTCAAGCCTAAAAGAAAATGTAAAATCAGAAATTTCACTTCATAAAGATGAAAAGGATATCTCTAAAAAAGAGTCTGAAATTACAAATTTAACAGCCAAAGATATTTCAAATAGCTACTTTTTGCAGTATCAAAAAGAGATCGTTAAAAGTAGTAGTTCAAATTTATTAGCCCAAGGTGGCTTAAGCTTTAATGCGCCTAAAAATTTATCAGAAATTTTATCAGGACTTGATCTTGCAAGTATCGGCTATAATGGTAAATCTTTAAATGAGTTAAGTAGTGACGAGGCAAATGATCTTATTAGTGAGAATGGTTTTTTTGGTATCGCAAATACGGCTGAGAGGATAGCTAGCTTTGTGCTAAATGGTGCAGGTGATGACGTGGAAAAACTAAAAGCTGGTAGAGAGGGCGTGGCAAAGGGTTTTGAGGATGCGAAGAAAATTTGGGGAGGTGAGCTTCCTGAAATTTCACAAAAGACTATTGAAAAGACCCTTGAGACACTTGATAAAAAGATCGCCGAGCTTGGCGGTAACGTTTTAAATGTTTCAGCTTAACTATTTTAGGCAGGCTCGCCTAAGATAAATTTGTGTGATCGTGTATATAAATTTAGATACGAGCCTTTAATTTCCCACAAAATTTATTTAATCTTAAAAGTTATACTTCGCCGTTTTACACTAAGGAGAATAGATGAAAGCTAAAATTTTACTTCCACTGGCAACTGCTATCATGTTTTTGGGTTGCTCATTTTTTGAGGACAATCCACCAGTGCGAAAACAGCCAAGACAGGTCATGCAAAATACACCAGTAAAAAGCTCGATCAAAGGTTTTATAAAAGAGGTTACTTATAAAGATTCAAAATACTGCTATGAAATAGTGGCGAGCGATACAAAAAACCATAAACTTAATAAAGCAAATTTTTGTGCAAGTAAATACTATTATGATAAAGGCGACTTGGTCTATGCGACCTTTTATGCAGATAAGCTTATAGATATGCTTCTTATAAAAGAAGGTAGCTCTAGTGGCTTATATAATGGTATAAAAAAGCCACAAAATGAAGTGATTATTAAAAGAAAAAATGTAAAAACAAATATCGAAGTGCCAAAAGAGGAAAAAATTTCTTTTTAATTACCGTTGATTTACTGCTTGCTTATATAATTTCAACAGCAATCAAAACTAGAACTCCTTTTAAGGGGCAAAGCAACAGCCCCTTTTTCTTTTTACTCCTTTAAAATTTTGTCCTTGTTTTATTTAAAATTATCAACTTTTATCTATTTTTGATTAATTACGGTAAACGATCGGTAACTGAAATTAAAAATTTTAAGCTTCATGTTAAATTTTATTGATTATAATCGTCAGCACAAAACCTTAAAAGGAGAAAAAATGAAACTAACAAAAATTAGTTTAGCCACTTTGGTTGCTTTAGGTGCATTTTCAAGTGTAGCAAGTGCTACTCCACTTGAAGAAGCTATAAAAAATGTAGATCTTTCAGGATTTGCAAGATATAGATATACTCATACTCATGAATACAAGAAGTCACAAGATAATGTTTCAAAAAAGAATGGAACTAACGATGGCGATGGTCATAACTTTAAAATGATCGCAAATTTTAAAGCTGCTATCGATGATAACTTCTTTGGAGTTATCGGTTTAAGATATAATGCTACTGATGGCTCAGGCGATAATGCAGGCGCAGGAACAGATAAAACTAATACAACTGATCCATTTAAAGTTCATCAGTTCTATCTTGGCTATAAAGCTGGCAACACTACTATAACAGCTGGTAAACAAGAGATCGGCTCATACTTTACTGATGATGCTATCGGTACTGGCGTAAGAGTAGTAAATGAAGATATAGAAGGTCTTACTCTAACAGCTTTAGCTTTTGATGCTATTGAAGGTGATGATACTGAAAGTGATGGTGATTTATATAAGGTAACCAGCTATCTAAGTAGTTATGATGTCGGAAATCTATATGCAGCTGGTATCGCTGGCTCATATGATCCTATTAACTTCCAACTATGGTATGCTAGCCTAACAAATCTAGCTGACCTACTTGCAGCTGATGTTTCAGCAAATTTTGCTATTAATGATGATATTAGCTTAGGTGGTAGAATCAACTACGTAAATAGCTCAGCTGATAAAGAAGCAAAAAAACATGTATATTCATCACATGGTGATAAATACAATGATGGTAACTTCTATGCTGGTGAACTTTCAGCTTCACTATTTGGTCTTGATTTATCTGCTGGTTATATAGGTTGGAAAGTTCAAGATAAGGGCGCAACATCATTTAGTTTTGAAGATCAAGGTTCTCTAATAGATGCTGGTGAAGATGTATTTGATTGGACGCTTACAGAAGGTAAAGGTAACTTTTTCTATGCAACAAGTGCATATACATTTGATAAATTTACAGTTGGTTTGGATTATGTAAAAGGTAATATAAAAACTGCAGGAGCAAATAATCAAGATACAAAAGAGAAAATAGAAGAATTTGTTCCAAGATTTGCTTACCAATACAACAAAAAGCTAACATTTAGCTCATTCTATTCTTTCCAAACTCACAAATTACCTAGTGATGAGAAGACAAAAGAAGATAAATTCAGATTTGAGGCTAAATACTCATTCTAATCGTAGCTCATTAATCAACTTATGATATAATCCCGGGTCGGAGCAATCTGATCCGGGATTTTTAAATTTAGAGCAAAATTTTAAGGAAAGTTATGAAAAGTATTAAAATTTCTTTTTTGGCGTGTTTTTTGGTGGCAAATGCCTTTGCAGCTTCACAAGTCTACTATATAGAAGCTCGTGGTGAGTTTGGTAAAGAACTTGCTGAAATGGCAAAAAAGCAGGCTAATGATAGAAATGAAAAAGTAAATGTTTACGTTGATGAAGATCCAAGACGCTATAAAGATAATAGAATTTTAAAATTAGGTGTTGATAGAAAGGGCAGATATAGTGTTTCTTTAGGTAAGGAACTTTATGAAAAGCAATGTGCTAGCTGTCATGGTGAAAATGCTGATAAAAGGCCATTTGGTTCAACGCCTCTAAAAAATATGGATGCTAAGGATATTGAAGATAGCATCATCTCTTATAGAAGTGACTCAAGTTTTGGTGGAAGCGGTAAAAATGTAATGCAAAACCAAGCCAAAATTCTTTCAAATAATGACCTTGGTGCGATTCTTGCCTATCTAAAAGGCAAAGATGCATTTGCTGAACAAGACACAAATGAAAACAAACCGGTCTCTACTCAAACAAAGCAAGGCAGTTATTTAAGATAATTTTCACTTTGGTGGCTTTGTCATAATATAAATAAAAGGAAGCAGATGTTAAATCCAAAATCATTATTTTTAAGTATGGGCTCAGCTATCATTTTGATGATAATCTTTGCCATAGCTAGCGGAGCCGCTACGATAATAGAAAGTAAAACTAGTACAGAAGCTGCATGGTACTATGTTTATGGTGCCAGCTGGTTTGCGCTAATTCAACTACTTCTTGGTATAAATTTGACCTATAATATCTTTAGATACAACTTAATCGATCCCAAAAAACTCCCTTCGCTTACCTTTCACCTTGGTTTTATCGTTATCTTAATCGGTGCTGGTATAACAAGATATCTTGGCTTTGAGGCTGATATGCATATAAGAGAAAAAACTCAGTCAAATATCGTTACGACAAAAATATCCTATTTAAATTTAACCGCATTAAACGATAATGGAGAAGAGATAAGCGCTGCTTTGCCACTAGGAATTTCTGATGCAAAAAAAGGTTTTGATCTAAAGCTAAAAATAGCAGATAATGAAGCTAATTTAAAATTTAAAGAATTTGTGCCAAATGCAAGTTATAAGTTTGTGGATGATAAAAACGGGCAACCAGTAGTGGAATTTGTGGTTTCAAACGAGAGTGAAAGTGAAGAAATCTTCTTGTTAGAAGAAGAGGAAGCAAGAGTTGCAGATATTAGTTTTATCTTTAATGCTAAGCCAGATGAGAGTAAAAAATATGTGCTTTTTAAATTAGTGGACGGAAATTTCACAGTTACTTCAAATACTGATCTTTCAAAATTTACAATGAGTGATAGCTCAAAAACTGAGTTAAAAGCTGGTAGTGTAAATGATTTTGGCATGGGCAGTCTTTATACTATTTCAAATATAAATTTTGCTCCAAGATTAGTTTCGACTCATGCTTTAAGAAAGCTAGTTAGCACAAAAGATAGCGAATTTAACGCCTTGATAGCTGAATTAAATTATAAAGGCGAGAGTAAAGAGATGCATATTTTTTATAACCTAACAGAGCCTTCACGCTTGGCTGTGGCTGGACAAAAATTTAATGCTTCATGGGGCGCACAGCAAGTTAAACTTCCGTTTAGCTTATACTTAAAAGACTTTGAGCTTAAAAGATATCCTGGCTCAAATTCGCCTATGAGCTATTCAAGTGAAGTTATTGTAAAAGATGATACAAACATGTCGGGGCTTGACTATAAAATTTATATGAATCATGTGCTTGACTATGATGGCTATAGATTCTTCCAGAGTTCATACGATACAGATGAAAAAGGAACCATTCTCTCTGTCAATAAAGATCCAGGCAAGATACCAACTTATATTGGCTACTTTTTGCTTGGATTTGGCTTTGTGTTAAATGTTGTAAATCCTGGTAGTCGTTTTAGAAAGCTAGCTAAGTTAATCGACAATGAATCAACAAAAGGTGGTAAAAAGGTTGTTGCTATCATTGCCATTATGCTTTTAAGTTTGAATTTTAGCTCATTAAAGGCTGAAGACTTTTTACCTAATATCAGCAAAGAGCACACACAAAAGCTTTCTAGACTTATTGTGCAAAGCTCAGATGGTAGAATGAAGCCATTTGATACGCTTAGTAAAGAGGTTTTAAACAAAATTCACAGAGGCGAGAGTATAGGTGGTCTAAATTCAAACCAAGCGACGCTTTCAATAATGGTAACGCCTGATTTTTGGCGAAGTGAAAAAATTATCTCACTTGGACAAAGTAAGGAGCTAAAAAAAGAGCTTGGCATAGATGAAAATGCAAAGTATGCAAGTTTTAATGATTTTTTTAGAGCCACAAAAGATGGCGGAAGTGAATATAAACTCACAAAATTTGCCGAAATTGCTAATCGCAAGCACCCTGGATCGCGCAATACGTTTGATAAAGACGTAATCAAGATCGATGAGAGATTGAATGTTTTTTATATGATATTTATTGGTGAAATTTTTAAAATTTTTCCAAAACAAGATGATCCATCAAACTCTTGGTATTCGCCTGCTAGTGCAATGATGTACTTTCCGCCTAAAGAGGCCGATCTAGTCATTAATATGATGAGAGAGTATTTTGCAGCAGTTGATGCGGCAACAAAAGATAATGATTGGAGCAAGGCTGATGCTGCACTTGATAAAATTTCAGCCTATCAGCAAAAGTATGGCTCTGCTGTAATGCCTAGTGAAGAAAAGATAAATATAGAAATTTTGTTTAATAAAATTCAAATTTTTGAGCGATTGACACCGGTTTATCTTTTAACAGGCCTTGTGCTTTTGTTTTTTGTATTTATCAAAATGTTAATTCCAAAAGGTCAAATAGATAGAACTGTAAATATATCAATTCCAAAATTTAAAGGAAAAGGAGTTGTAAAGAATATAGCAAAATTGCTTGTCTTTTTGGGCTATGTGGTTCAATGGTTGCTTACAAGAGTTACTATGAACGGTATTGTAAAGATCGTATATGCTATAAATTTACTAGCTTTTCTTGCTCATACTGTTGGGCTTGGGCTTCGTTGGTACATTGCTGAGCATGCGCCTTGGAGTAACGCTTATGAATCAATGGTCTATATCGCTTGGGCTCTAGGATTTTCTGGTATCGTCTTTGCAAAACGTAGCCCTATCGCTCTTGCTCTTACGTCTATATTGGCTGGTGTTACATTGTTTGTTGCGCACCTTAGCTGGATGGATCCGCAGATCACTACACTTGTGCCAGTGCTTCAAAGCTACTGGCTAACAATACACGTTTCTGTTATTACTGCAAGTTATGGATTTTTAGGGCTTTGCGCGTTACTTGGTGGCTTTACACTATTGCTTATCATTTTGCAAAATAAGAAAAAACCAAATCCAGAAATTTCTCGCAATATCCTCGAAGCCACCCGCATAAATGAGATGGCTATGATACTAGGACTTAGTTTACTTACTCTTGGAAATTTCCTGGGCGGTGTTTGGGCGAACGAGAGTTGGGGCAGATATTGGGGCTGGGACAGCAAGGAGACTTGGGCGCTAGTTTCGATACTTGTTTATGCTGCAGTTCTTCATATAAGATTTATTCCAAAGCTAAATAACCAGTATGCATTTGCGGTGGCTTCATTCTTTGCTTATTGGTCGATTATTATGACTTATTTTGGCGTAAATTTTTATTTAGCTGGCATGCACTCGTATGCAGCTGGCGATCCATTACCAGTGCCTGATTTTGTCTGGATTAGTATCGTAATAATGGTGCTTATGAGTGTTTTAGCATTTACAAAGCGCTCACTTTGCTCAAGGCTTTAGATGCTAATAAAAGGTTTAATAGTTTTCTTTATTGTATTGCTATTAATTGCAATTTGCGCGTTAATCTATCTACTTTTAAGAAATAGAGATTATAGCGCCGAAATAAAGGAGCTTGCATTAGAAAAAGAAGAGATAACAATCGAAAAGCTTGAAAAGCTTGCCGGTGATAATAGCCTAAGTAAAAACGAGCTTTTCGAACTTATTCAAATTTTTGTAGGAAATTTTAGTATACCAGCTAAAAATAACCAAGTCATGCCAAAAGAGGCAAACAACTATATAAATTTTATAATTTTAATCTGCTCTCATAAAAATTCTGATGCAAAGCTCATTAGTTTTTTAGACAAAGAGGCTAAAAAGAAAAATCCAAGCTACATTGTTGAAATAGAAGAGAGTGAGAAAATTGGCATAGAAAATCGTAAAAATCGTAGATAAATTTATTCAAAAAAAGTGTAGTTAAAATATCTTAAAATTAAATTTGGTATAAAAATGAGTTCTTATGATATTGATTCTATGTATGTGATATTTCTTATTCTCTTTTCAATCGTATTGCCTATATTTTTGATAATTCCTGCAGGTAGATATAACATAAAGGTTTATGCGAGTAAATTTGATCTAATCGGACTTCATCTAATTTTTCCAATCATTATATTACCTGCTTTGGTAGGTACTTTTATTTTAGTTTGTAGCTTTTTAAATATTTCAGATTATGTTGGTTTAGGCTTTATATTCTATGCTTTTTTGATTCTAATGATAGCTTATATAATTTATGGTTTTTATGTTTGTATCAGATATAACTACGGCTTTTTTCATTGTATCGTAGCGCTTTTCTTAAGATTTAATTATGTTACCCCGCTTATTTGTCTGCTCTTTTTAGGCGGAAAAAACTACAAAGATGACAAAGAGATAACTTCTAAAAATATTAAAGACTTAAATCTTTTTGATCAGTTTAGATTTTCCATTTATAATTTAATTGCTATTAGAAACTAAAAGTATTTTAAGAGCATTAAAGACTTTGTAATTAGAGAAATTTATTAAAAGCAATAAAAGCAAAAGAAATTTTTATATCTTTCTTGTTTTAAAATTTTAGTCCAAAGCAGGCTTTTGTTTTGTCTTATCGTTTTTAAGCTTATCTTTTTTGGCTTCAAATTCAGCTATTACATTTGCATCAGGAAATAAATATCCATCCTCAATCATCAGATCAACTGCTTTTTTAAACATAGGTAAGGCACTTTGAGCACCGAAGTAGTAGTAAGGTTTTTTAGGATCCCTTGCTAAAACGCCTATTGTGTAACTATTGCCTCTTGTGTCATTTGCAAAGCCAAAAAATGAGCCATTGTATGTATTGCTGTATCCACCACTACCTGAAGCAATGTGTGCAGTTCCAGTCTTGCCACCTATCTCAAGCCCTGGCGTAAAGGCTTTTAGTCCAGTACCTTTCTCAACCGTTTTTATTAAAATTCTCTTCATTATCTTTGCGGTTTCTTGTGATATAACTTGAGCTGGCTCGGACTTTGGCAAATCGTATCTTTTTCCATTTCTCTCTAAGTAGGCAACCATGTGAGGAGTAACTTCAATGCCTTTATTATTAAATGTATTATAGGCTTTTAAAAGCTGCATAAATGTAGCTTGCAAGCCGTATCCGTAGCTCACAGTCGCCTTATATGTCGATGAGTTTAGCTTTGTAACTGTTGGCATCATACCTACTTGCTCGTAAGGTAGATCTATGCCAGTCTTTCTTGAAAAGCCAAAATTTAAAAGTCCTTGATAAATTTGTGGCCCATTTAAACGCTCAACAAGCTGAATCATGCCGATGTTTGAACTGTGTACGATTATATCTTCAGCGCTCATAAAAGGCTCTGGATGGGTATCTTTGATTATCCTTTTGCCAAGTTGGTATCGGCCATTATAGGTATTTACAAGCTCAAATGGATTTACTTTCTTCTCTTGAAGTAAGATAGAAAATATAAATGGCTTAAAAACCGAGCCAACTTCATAAGCATATTCACTAACGGTCGAATTTAGAGCGCTATAATCTTGCTTTCTTATATTCGAAGGATCATATCTTGAGCTAGAGGCTAGGGCTAAAATTTCTCCATTTTTGCTATTCATTATGCATATAACTAACTCTTTTGCATCTAGAAATTCACGCTTTTCATCTAAAATTTGCTCTAGTTTGGTTTGAAATTTAAGCGGTATAGAAAGCACCGCATTGTAGCCATCTACTCTTGTTGCTAAATTTGAGTCACTTGTTAAAATAATATTATTTCCAATATCGCGAGGCCCTAAAATTTTTGCATTTTGTATAGGAGCTAAATAATCTTCATAATATCTCTCAAGGCCTTTTACGCCTTTGCTTTTTGTAAGTGCGTCACTTTCAGTTTTGCTCACGTAGCCAATAGCTGGTGTGAGGGCGTCTTTTGACATAAATTTACGATTTTGGCCACTCTCCATTACTCTCATGCCCTGAAATGAAGCAAGGCCTGTTTTTGGATCAAGGTATGAAACCAAAATACTCTTGCGATTTAGCTTTCTTGAGAGCTCTTGAAGGTAGGTAGCGCCCTTTGCATCAATACTATATGAGAGCGTAACGATGCCTTTTGTGCCATTTATGATCTTTCTTACTTTGTTTGGATCGTCGCCACTGTAAAGCGAATATAGCTTGATAAACATCTCTTTTTTATTAGGATCGATGTTCCTAGTATCAAGCATTACTTTGTAGAGCTTTTGGCTTGAAGAGATGCTAAAGCCATCTTTTGTGATTATATTGCCACGAATTGCCGTATTTATATCGCTTGTTTGAAGTCTAGGAAGCTTTCGCTCGATACTTGCTCTATAAAATATGACAAGTACGAATATTGAAATTCCAAAAGTAATTAATAAAAAAAGTATGGTTATTTTTGATTTTCTGGAATTCATTAATAACTTAAATTTGTGTTCTAGAAATTTCTTTATAAGCGCTTAGTGCTTTGTTGCGAATTTCTAGCATAAGCTTCATGCTAGTCTCTGCTTTGCCTATCGCAATAGCAGCTTGGTGAAGATCTTTTACCTCGCCAGTTGCAAGATCGGCTATGGCTTTATCAGCGTTGATTTGGACTTTATTTAGCTCTTTTAAAGAGTCGTTTAAAGCATTTTCAAAGCCGCCTTCTTCGCCTGCTTTCGCTATTTTATTTGAATTTTCATTTTTATTTATTTTGTCTAAATTTATACTATTTATCATTATGCTTGTCCTGAAATAAGTGATATCGCACTTTGTGCTATTGTTTTTGCATTTTGAAAGGCTGCCACATTTGCTTGATATGCCCTTGTTGCTTCAAGTAGGTCAGACATCTCAATGACCGGATTTATATTTGGAAATGCGACGTAGCCATTTGCATTTGCGTCTGGGTGGCTTGGGTCGTATTTTAGCTGAAAGTCCTTATCATCACGCACTACTTTATCCACGATCACGCTAGTTAGGGCAGGGTGAGCGTTTCTTGGTGAGCTTGGGTCGTCAAGCGGATTTTCATACTCGAGTAGACTTTGTGAGCTTTTAAGCTGATCGTTTAAAATTTTATCAAAATTCATCTCTTTAAAGATCACCTCTTGTCTTCTATATGGTCCACCTTCAGCCGTTCTTGTGGTTTGAGCATTTGCTATGTTTGAGCTGATGACGTTCATCCTGAAGCGTTGCGCACTTAGTCCGTATCCACTAATATCAAAATCATTTAAATATGACATCATCTCTCCTAGTTCTTAGCACTTGCATCTATTACGCTTTTAAAGATATTGCTTTGAGCCTTGTAGGCGTTATCAAGGGCGTTTATCATAACTGTATTTTTGCCCATTTCTGTTGTTTCCACGTCAAGGTCGACTGTATTTGCGTCATTTCTAGCCATATGACCATCGCGCAAGAAAATTTGAGCTGTGTCGCTTTTTGGAAAATCAACTACAGCCATATGTGCTTCGTTTGTCTTAGCAAGTTGTAGCTTTTTTTGGCTTGAAGTGTTATAAATTTCATTTGCTTTTTCTTTTAAAACATCTTCAAATCTTATATCTCTAGCTTTATAAAATGGTGTATCAACGTTTACAAGATTGCCAGAGATTAGTTTTTGGCGTAGTTCTCTGCCTGCAAGAGCTGATTCAACAAGTGGGCTAGATTTTGATTTATCTAAAACAAACATTTAAAATCCTTATGAAATTTCACATTTTTATAAGCAAACGATGTTCCAAATATAGGGCAAATTTATTTTGTCTCATAAATTTTTGCCAGATCTTCTTTCATTTTTGTGACTTTTATACCACCAAGATAGTATTTTACCCCGTATTGTCCGCTATCTACGTCTGTTAAAATTTGATATTCGCCATTTTTTATCACTACTTTAAAAGGTAGTGCGATCTCGTGTTTATATTCGATGTCTCTTACGATCTGTTCGGCAAGTCTGTCATTTATCTTTTGATCGTTTGTTATGAAATAGTAGGCATTAAATTTTTGCATAAATTCATGCAAAACATACTCATTTGTGACATTTTCAAAATGAGTTAGTCCAATTAGTGTAAATTTATCTTTGTTTTCAAGCTGATATTTTGTAAGTTCGGCTGCCTCTTTTTGGCAAGGCGGGCAAAATGTACCAAAAATGTCGATCATTAAAACCTTATTTTCATCATTTTTGATGGCAAAGCCGTGATCTTTTCTAACTAAAGTAAGCTCCTTGCCGCTTACATCCACAAGTTTAACCTCTTCATTTGGACTAAATTCTTTAAAATTTACACTACCGCTCTCATCTTCACCACAACCAAAAAAAGCAAATAAAGTGATTATTAAAACAAGCAAATTCTTCATCTTATCCCTTAAACGTATCTTTTTATGGCAGCTCTTGCCTCTTTGTCTGCCTCGCGTCTTTTTAGAGTCTCGCGTTTATCGTGTAAATTTTTACCTTTTGCAAGGGCTAGTCTTGCTTTTACGATGTTTTTTTCGCTTAGGTAAAGTGCTAAAACAACTAGAGTAAGCCCATCTTGTGAGACTTGACCGAAAATTTTATCAATCTGCTTTCTATGCATCAAAAGTTTTCTGGCTGCTCGCTCATTTGGACGAAATGCGCTATGTGTAGTCTCAAGATAGCTAATATGGGCGTTTAATAAAAAAAGCTCACCCTTTATGACACGCACAAAGCTATCTTTTAAATTTGCTCTGCCAGCCCTTAGAGCCTTGACTTCGCTGCCTTTTAAAACGATGCCAGCCTCGAAGGTTTCAAGTATACTAAAGTCATGCAAAGCTTTTTTGTTTTTTGCTAGATCTTTTATCAAAATTTTACCTTTTATTTTACGCTAAATACGCTACTGCCGCTGCCGCTTAGAAATTTATCTTTAAACTCATTCATCTGTGGATAGAGCTTGAAACATGGGGCAAAAAGATCGTTTAGCTCCTCGTTTTTATAAATTTCAAGTAGCTCTTTACTTTTTAAATTTTGCATCTTTTTTGCAGCATTGACGTCTATGTATTGTAAGAAATTGCTTCTAAATTCTTGATAAACCATCAGCGTAGAGCAAAAAATATTTGGCGTGAAGATATTTAAATCCGGCACTTCGTCATCAAATTCTTCTATGATCTCACCTATACCGCTTACATTTGCTGCCTTGTAGCCACTTACGAAAAAAGCGACATCTGCACCTATTTTGGCAGCAATCTGCATCAAATTCTCGCGTTTTATATTTAAATTTAGCTCGTCATTTATCATTAGTAAAAAGGTGGCAGCGTTTGAACTACCTCCACCAAGGCCCGCACCTATTGGAATATTTTTGTTGATGATGATTTTATGAGAGCTAAAAAACTCGTCGAGCTCGTTTGAAAAGCCAGCTCTTTTTAGCTCATCTACCGCTTTTTGGATGATGTTATCTTTTATATCGTGGTTATTGCATTCTATGGCAAAAGAATCTGACTTTTTAAAATAAATTTCGTCAAAAAGCTGCTCACAGAGGATAAAGCGCGATAAAATTTCGTGGTAGTTGCCTCTGGTGCCAACTACCTTCAAAAAGACATTGATCTTTGCAAAGCTTTTCATTTCTCGATTTTTTTTGCTAGCTCGTGGATATCGGCTTCACTTGCAGTTTTTGTGGCATGGATATTTTCGTTTTTGATATCATTTGCTAGTTCGCTTCTTAGTATCATTGTATTTCGTGGTGCTTCGATACCGAGTTTAACGGTATTTTTTGAAATATTTACTATGACAACTTTTATGTCATTTCCTATTAAAATTTCTTCATTTTCTTTTCTTGCTAGGATTAACATTTTTCAACCTTATTTAGAGTGTAATTTATAGTATCATCCGTGATTTGGATTACGCTCATAAATTTATCATAATTTAGCAAATAAATTCCTTGCTTTTGTGTTTCAAAATCGTTAATTTTTAATTTCTTACCATCAAGGATATCGTTTATATCCCCAAAGTATGTATTTTTCTGAATGTTTAAAAAATCACAAATATTCAAAAATTTTTCATTTTCGTAGCAAAATTTGCCTTCACTTATCCTTTTTAATGAGCTTAAAGTTACATTATAACCAAGCTTTTTTCCAAAAATTTCTGCATACGAACGGATATAACTTCCTTCGCTTACGCTTAGACGAATGGTTAAAAATGGATGCGAATAGTTTAAAATTTGGCTATCAAAAATTTCCATCGTTTCTGTCTTTAGCTCAAATTCTTCGCCATTTCTAGCTAGCTTGTAGGCTCTTGTACCATTTACATGTTTGGCGCTAAATTTTGGCGGGATGTAGCTTATCTTGCCAGTCAGCTCACTTCTTATGGCTTCTAGTTTTTCTAAATTTATCTCTTTTACATTTGAGATTTCATTGATATTTTCATTATCCATGCTAGGACTACTTGCCCCTAGCCAGATCGTAGCTTCATAGACTTTTGGACTTTTATCTAAAAATCTAAAAAATTTCGTATACGATCCAAAAGCGACTATTAGGCAGCCGCTAGCAAATGGATCAAGTGTGCCTGAAAATCCAGCCTTTTTAACGCCATACTTTCTCTTTAGTCGTCCTAAAAAGTGATTTGAGCTCATGCCAGCAGGCTTGTTTGCCACGAAGATGGCGTTCATACGGCCTTTTCCACGAAGCTTGACATTATTTCTCTTACATTGCCGCCGAAATTTATAGTTAGCTTAAACTCTTTTTTGATCTTGCTAACCGCACTCACCCTGCCGATACCAAAAATTTTATGTTTAACAAGGTCGCCTTTTTTAAATTCATTGCTCTGTTCGATAACCAGCGAGCCATGCGTGATACCACTCTCGCTTAAAAATCTACTTTTATTTAGCCTTGTGCGCTGACCTTTGTAAAAGCGCGAATTTGCAAAGCTTAGGCTAAGAGTTTTTTTGGCTCTTGTTATTGCCACGTAAGCGAGCCTGCGCTCCTCTTCGATGTCGCTACCATCGCCAATGAGCGGAAAAAATCCCTCTTCAAGGCCGATCACAAAAAGGTGCTCAAACTCAAGTCCCTTGCTCGCGTGCACGCTCATAATGCTAATAGCCTCGTCGCTAATGCCGTCTTGCTCGCTTGTTAGCGTGATCTCGTTTAAAAACTCCTCCAGATCAAAGCCTGGATTTTGCTTGATCTGATCTTTTAAAACAGCGTAAAACTCGTCGATGTTTGCCGCTCTTTCAGCGCCATCTGGCAAGCTCTCGTAGTATTTTTTCACGCCAAATTTTGCTTCAAATTTATCTATCAGGTCAAAAACCGAGCTGCTTTCTTGAAGCTCTTTAAGGTTGTTTGCAAACTCAAGAAGGGCTGATTTTACCTTTTTGCTAAAAGCTTCGTCGTTATCAGAGATATTTGAGATCGCTTCAAAGATAGAAATTTTGCCATCAAATGCCATTTTTTCAAGCTTATCAAGACTAACTTTGCCTAGTCCTCGTTTTGGGCGGTTTATGATGCGCCTTATTGAAAAATCATCGCTTGGATTGTTTATCAGTCTTAGGTAGCTTATGATATCTTTGATCTCGGCTCTTTCGTAAAATTTAACTCCGCCGACCATTTTATAGGCGATTTGCTCTTTATTTAGCCCATCTTCAAGCGAGCGAGAGAGCGCGTTTATGCGGTATAAGATCGCGATATCTTTTGCCTGCACGCCTTTGCTTAAGAGCTCTTTTATGCATTTTGCGATCTTGCCAGCCTCGACGCTCTCATCAAAGCTCTCTATCAAATTTACAGCCTCGCCTTCGCCTTTTGTACCCACAAGCTTCTTACCAAGGCGGTTGCGGTTATGATCTATCAGCTCATTTGCAGCTTTTAGTATCGCCTCGCTTGAGCGGTAGTTTTTCTCAAGTCTGATGATCTTTACATCTTTAAACTGATCTTTGAAATTTAAGATATTATCAATCTTTGCGCCACGCCAGCCGTAGATACTCTGGTCATCATCGCCTACGACGCAGATGTTTTCGTGGCATAGACAGAGCTTTTTTAGCAGTTTATACTGAAGGTCGTTTGTGTCTTGATACTCATCGACCATTATGTATTTGTATCGGTTTGAAATTTCTCTAGCAAGATCTTCATTTTCGTCTAAAATTTTATATGTAAGCCCCAGCAGATCGTCAAAATCAACAAGATTATTTGTTTTGAGATAATCTTCATATTTTTCATAAATTTGAGCAGCTTGTTTGTAAAAGTTATCTTTGCTCTTGTCAAATGAAGAGAAATTTGCGTTTTTATAGACCTCTTCGACGCTTAAAAGTGAGTTTTTATAGTTTGAAATTTCACTTGACAAAATTGCAGTTGCGACTGGACTTTCAAAGCTTTTGATGATACGTTTTTTATCATCTGTGTCGATTATGACGAAGTTATTTTTTCTGCTAAGCTTTTCAATGTAGAGTTTTAAAAACAAAAGTCCAAATTTGTGAAATGTGCAAAGTAGCGGCGAATAGTTTTTACCGCTTTGGCTTAGCATCGCCATGGCTCTACTACGCATCTCGTTGGCGGCTTTGTTTGTAAAAGTAAGAGTTAGTGTATTTGCCGCGTCTATACCGACCTCGCCGATGAGGTAGGCAAGCCTAGTTGTGATGGTCTTTGTCTTGCCACTACCAGCTCCTGCAAGTATGAGCATCGGACCATCTATATGAGTAGCTGCTTCGCACTGAGATTCGTTTAAATTTGATAGTAATTTTTCCATTTTTTGCTTTTTAAATTTTCTTTTGATTTTAACCAAAAATGCTTAAAATTACTATTTTTTCTTAAATATATCTTTATTTTTTGGGTTTTGCAAAAAGACTGAAACTGATTTTTTTGTACGGTCTGCTTGCTTCTCTTTGGGCTTATGAATAGAAAAATTTACAAGGATCGGGCTATTTTCAACCAAAATTTGAACTACTGCACCAAGTGGAAAAGAGACCACAGAGGCAAAATTCTCACTACCAAAGCCAGCCTCAAAGCTAAGCTCATCTTGCGTTAGCCTCGCACTCTCAAGCGTATAGCCGCCAAGTGAAAACATAATGACTGGCATGCTAAAGCTTCCACTTATCTCATCTGGCAGGCTTGGCTCAAAGCTAACTAGCGGTAAATTTGCCATAACTGAGAAATTTACCCCTTTTTCAAGCAAAAAATCAATGCACTCATAGACGTGCATCTTCATCAAAAGTGAAAATTTCTCATCATCTAAAATTTCGTCTAACATCTTAATCCTTTGAAATTTCTAAAAACTCATCTACTAGCTTTTTAACCTCGTTTATGCCGATTTGCCAGAAATTTTTATCATCTATGTCAAAGCCAAATTTACCTACAAGTTCCTTTGGGCTAAGGCTGCCGCCAAGACTTAAAAACTCGGTGTAAATTTCTACAAAATTTTCGCATTTGCCGCTTTTGTAAAGTCCAAAAAGTGCAAGCACAAGAAGCTGCGCATAAGAGTAGGCGTAGCAGTAAAATGGCGTGTGGATGAAGTGCGGGATGTAGCTCCACCAAATTTTGTAGTAGTCATTTAGCGTGACACTTTTGCCAAACATCTTTTTGCTCTCTTTTAGCCAAATTTTATTTAGCTCATCTAGGCTGATCTCGCCCTCGTGTGCGTGCACGGCTCGCTCAAATGTGGTGAAATTTATCTGGCGGTAAAGTGTGGCAAATATATCCTCGATCTTACCAGCAAGCAGTGAAATTTTCTCTTTTTTGCTAAGGCCGTCTTTAATGTGATCAAAAACTAGCATTTCGCAAAAGACCGAAGCCGTCTCAGCCGTGGTTAGCGGAGTGTCTGAGTTTAGGTAGCTTACATTATATGAGAGTTTTTGATGCACGGCATGGCCAAGCTCGTGAGCTAGCGTGAAAAGGTCTCTTCGTTGGTTGGTGTGATTTAGCAAAACATAAGGATGCGTGTCGCTTGATCCTGAGTGAGAAAACGCGCCACCTCGCTTGTTTGGTGCTGGATAAACGTCAATCCAGCCGTCACTAAAGGCACTTTTGGCAATCTCGCCAAATTTAGGTGAAAATGTCCCAAACGCCTTTAAAACTATCTTTTTGCACTCATCAAATTTATACTCCCCCTCGCTGCTAAGAGGCGCGTATCTATCGTAGTCATAAAGCTTTTTAAGGCCTAAAATTTCTTTTTTTCGCTCGTAAAATTTAGCAACTAGGTCAAAATTTTTCTCTGTTACGGCAATGAGCGAATCAACGCTTTTTTTGGTGATTTGATTTTCAAGGTGTCTTGGCTCTTCAGGAAGCTTGAAATTTCGCAGCTCGCAGCTCGTTTTTAGATCAGTTTTTATCATATTATATATGTAGCCAAGAAGGTGCTGGTGCTTGCTAAGCTCGTTTGAAAGGCTCTTGGCAGCTAGTTTTCGCACGCTTTGGTCGTTGTCATGAAGCTTTGCTAAAATTTCCTCTTCATTTAAAAGCTCGCCTTTAAATTTAAACCTCATCTTGCTCATGCTCTCATCAAAAAGCCTTGAAAAGCCCTCAGCTCCAGTGCTAGCAGTGCGAAGTAGTACCCTTTCTTCGGCAACGCTTAATTGGTGCGGTTTTGCTTTAGCGAGATTGCTTAGATAGTAGCCATATTTTTTGGAGCTTTTGATGATTTCTTCTTGTTTTCTAGGACTAAACTCATTAAATTTGATCTCAAAAAATATCAAATTTTCATTCGCTTTTGTTGCTATCTCATCGATCTTTGCGTAAAATGAGCCCTTGCTTGTATCTTTGGCAAAATTTAAAAAAGCGTAAGTAATTACTTTTGAAATTTTAGCTATCAAATTTTCATATTCGCCAAATGCCTTTAAAAACTCGTCTGTTTTTAAATTTTCATAATTTTCTAGGTATTTATCTTTAAATTTCTCGCACTCTTTTTGTAAATTTAGTACGTTTTGCTCGCACTCTTTTTCGTTTGCAAAAAGTGCTTTTAGATCCCAAATTTGCATATTTATCCTTTAAATTTTTGGGATATTTTACAAAAAAATGGATAAAAGTAAAATTTCAGCCAAAATTTAGCTGAAATTTTATGAATATTAGTTTGAAGTCTCTGAAGCTACGGCTGTAAAAAGTACATCAGATGAGCTATTTAATGCGGTTTCAACTGAATCTTGGATAACACCAATGGTAAAGCCAACTGTAACAAACTGCATTGCTATGTCATTGCTGATGCCAAAAAGACCGCACGCTAATGGCACTAGAAGAAGTGAGCCACCAGCCACACCTGAAGCGCCGCATGCACCAAGAGCTGAGATAAAGCAAAGAAGTAGCGCATCGCCAAATGTAACTGTGATAGATGGGATAGAATTTACCGCGGTAAGCGCTAGGATACTAATGGTAACTGCCGCACCGCCCATGTTTATGGTAGCTCCAAGTGGGATAGAGATAGAGTAAAGCTCCTCTTTTAGACCAAGCTTTTTGCAAAGTGCCATATTTACAGGGATGTTTGCGGCTGAGCTTCTTGTAAAAAATGCTGAAATAGCACTCTCTTTTAGGCAGATCATGACAAGTGGATAAGGATTTTTTCTAGTTAATACAAAAACCATGGCTGGGTAGATGATAAATGCGACAACAAGCATTGCCCCAACAAGAACTAAAATTAGTTTTAGATATCCTGCAAGTACCTCAAATCCAGTTTCATGAATGCTAATAGCTACCATGCCAAAAATACCAAATGGAGCTAGTCTAATGATAAATTTAACAATATGAGTTACACCATCGCTTATGTCTTTAAATACTTTTTTGGTCTCAGCTGTGGAATTTCTAAGTGCTATACCGCTACCAACTGCCCAGGTGATGATGCCTATATAGTTGCCATTTGCAAGGGCGTTTATTGGATTTTCGACCATTTTATAAATGAGATCTTTTAAAACATTGGTAATTCCCTGAGGCGCTGACATATCAGCACTTGAAAGACCTTTTAAAGAAAGCTCCACTGGGAATAAGAAACTAGCAATAACTGCAACAACGGCTGCTAAAAATGTACCAATTAGATAGAGTGTAATGATCTTTTGCATACCTTTTGTATGACCAAAATCTCTTAAAATGATGGATGTCGCCACTAAAACAAAGACAAGAATTGGTGCGATAGCTTTTAAAGCACCTTTGAATAAATCGCCTAAAACTGAAGCTGAAGCTGCGATAGAATCGGCTGAACTAGCTTTTTCTTTGGCTTCGCTTAGCTGCTTGGCTTCATCTTGACTAAGGTGAGTTTTTATAACTTCATCTACGCTCAAACCACTTTCGTTTTGAATAGTTTGAATTTTAGCTGAGATCTTGTTATAAGGAGCTGCTTCGTAGTGTGTGTAAAAGCCAACTAGGGCACCTAGGATGATACCAACTAAAATTTGAACTATCAAATTTCCGTCGGCGTATCTTCTTGCTATGTTTTTAAGCATATTCATTTGACACCTTAATAAATTAGTTTTTTGTTGATTTTAGCTAAACAATTTTTAAATATAAAGAATTTGATAAAGATTAATAAGCCTTTTAAATAGATTTGTTACAATTGCACAAAATTTTAGTTAATAAAAGGATAAAAATGTATCTATTTACCTCTGAAGTTGTAAGTCCGGGTCATCCAGATAAATGTGCTGATATAATCGCTGATAGCATAGTGGATACTATTTTGACACAAGATCCAAATGGTCGTGTTGCAAGCGAAGTTTTTGTAGCTGGGAAAAACATAGTAATAGGTGGAGAGATAAACTCAAAGGTAAAGCTCTCTTATAAAGACTATGAAAAGATCGTAAAAGATGCTCTTGCGCATATCGGATATGATGGAAAGAGTAATTTCACAAAAGAGCAGTGCTTGCATCCAGATGATATTGAGGTTAAAGTTTGCATAAATCAACAAAGCCCAGATATAAATCAAGGTGTTGATCAAAGTAGTGGCGAGATCGGAGCAGGCGATCAAGGCATCATGTTTGGTTTTGCAAGCTGCGAGGCGAAAGAATTTATGCCTGCAGCTATAACTTACGCAAGAATGCTTTGTGAAAAAGTATATAAATTTGCCAAAGCAAACCCTGATAAACTTGGCGTTGATATAAAAACACAAGTTACGATTGATTACGGTAGCAAAGATAACTTTGAAAACTGCAAACCTCAAAGTATCCACACTATCGTCGTCTCTGCACCTTGCGTGGAGACTATGAAGATAGAAGAGCTTCGCACACTAATTCAAAATTTAATAGACGAAACTGGTCTTCCAAAAGAGCTATATAATAAAGAAAAAACGATCATTTACATAAACCCAACAGGCAGATATGTAAATCACAGCTCACTTCACGATAGCGGTCTAACAGGCAGAAAACTAATCGTCGATAGCTTTGGCGGATATAGTCCGATAGGTGGTGGCGCTCAGTCAAGCAAGGACTACACAAAGGTTGATAGAAGCGGACTTTACGCAGCGCGCTGGATAGCTAAAAACATAGTCGCAGCTGGCCTTGCCAAAAAGTGTATCGTTCAGATAAGCTATGCAATAGGCGTTGCAAAGCCAACTTCAGTTAGTGTTGATACTATGGGAACTCACGCAAACGGCGTAAATGACGATATGCTTTCAAATTTTGTAAGCGAGCATTTTTCTCTAACACCTCGCTGGATAACAAATAAATTTGGTCTTGATAAGCCAAGTAAAGAGACATTTTTATATGCAAAAGTAGCTGCAAAAGGTCAAGTGGGAAATGCAAAATACCCTTGGGAAAAGCTTGATGCGGTTGATACTTTCAAGGCTTTACTAAAAAAATAATCAAAAAAGTGGCTTTATATAAAAGCCACTTTAAATTTCTTTTAAAACTCATCCCAAAATGCTTTTTTAGGCTTTATGATCTCACTTTTTGAGCCATTTACGCTGTGATAGACCGCTTTATTATACTTTGTAGCAAGGTGTTTTATAAGCACTCTTTGAAGCACAGGCTCACTGCTTGGCACAAACCAGCCATTGTTTGTGATAGCGACAACCACGTCAAATTCGCCCTTATAAAGCTCCTCTTTTGTCGCTTCATAGCAGATAGCGTTTCTAATTTTTACTCCGTCTATCTCATAGTCGCTAAAATTTTCAGCCATTTTAAAGTCACTAGCTCCGCCAAAAAATAGCTTATTTACTGCGTCTTGCATAAATTTTGGCAAAGGAATTTCTTCTCCAAATGGTACTAAAAATTTCTTATCCATTCGCCTTAGAGTGCCATCTTGAAACAAAAATGCAGAGTTATAAATTTGTTTATTTTCATAGGCAAGCGCACCAGCTACGATAGTTATCTTTTTTGAAAGCTCTTTTAGCTCATCAATAAGCAGTGGCTCATTTGTCATAAATAACGGAAATGCGCTCTCCGGAAGGACGATAAGGCGTTTTTGCTCGGCTATGGCGCTGCCTATCAAGTCTAAATTTTCATTTGTAAATTTCATGCGCAAGCTTTTATCCCAGCGCACTCTTTGAGCGACATTGGTATTTACTAGCTCCACGTCAAATGGCAGAGTCTTTGCTTCGTTACTTTTAAACTGCAAAGCGGCGATGAGGCAGATGAAAGCTAGGATAAATTTTAAAATTTTACCTTTTAAACTCAAAGAAATAGCTGCTAAAAATATAAATATAAGCCCTCTAGTGCTTGGCTCAAAAGCGCCTAAAACAAGTGTCGCTTCAAGGTTAAACCAGTTAAAGCCAAATGGATGCACGTAGCTTATTAAAAATAGCAAAATGGCTCTAAGTGCTACAAAACTTGGGAAAGAGGCTATCCAAAACATAAATCCGTAAACAAATGCTACAAAGAGAATGACAAACGGTATAAGCCAAACGAGCTCATAGTAGATAAAACTAAAGCTGATCCAATAAAACCACAAAATTCCTGTGAAAAATCCAGCTGCGAAAAAACCAGCTCTGCTTAAATTTATGATGATGTAAATTCCGGTCAAAGTTAAAAATGGCGAGATAAAATTTAAGAGTAAATTTTCAAAGAGGCTTAAAAAAATAAAGTTGGAGAGCAAAAAAGCACCGACAAAGGCTTTTATTATAATTTTAGTGCTAAAATGCCCATTTAAAAATCTTACAAATAAGGAAATCCATGCAAAACGCTGATTTTTTAACATCATTACTACCTCTTGTTGTGCTTTTCGCCATATTTTACTTTTTGGTTATTAGACCTCAACAAAAACAACAAAAAGCCCATGCAGCAATGCTCGCAGCTCTTGATAAAGGTGATAAGATAATAACTAATGGCGGACTTATCTGCGAAGTGATTAAAGCCGAAAATGATTTTATCAAAGTTAAACTTAACGATGATGTAATCGTTCGCATAGCACGCGAGTTTGTAGCTAAAAAGATCGAAGATAAATAATGCGTAACGCAAGAGTCACATATAGGCTAATTATCTTAATATTAGCCTTGATTTTTGGTTTTGGCTTTTCGGTGCCATCTTTTTTTCAAACACAAAGTGGAGCTAAAATTTCACTTGGCCTTGATCTTCAAGGCGGCCTTCATATGCTGCTTGGTGTTGAAACGAGCGAAGCTATTCACTCAAAAATAAAATCAATAGCTGGAAGTATAAGTTATTATGCTAAAAAAGAAGATGTGTTAATTGATAAATTTAAGATTAAAGAAGAGAACATTGACTTTACTCTTCTTGATGGCGACGAAGCTCCAAAAGTAGATAAAGCACTAGCTGAGATAAAGGGGCTTGATATCAAAAAAGATGGTTTAAATTACAGCATATCTTTAACAGAACAAGAAAGAGTGGATACGATCGAATATGCGATCTCGCAAGCTGTTGAAACTATTAGAAACAGACTCGATCAGTTTGGTCTAGCTGAGCCAACTGTTGCCAGACAGGGCAAAGATAATATCCTAGTTGAGCTTCCTGGTATAAAGACTGAAGAGGATGAACAAAGAGCAAGAGATCTTATCGCAAAGGCTGCTCACTTGCAGCTTATGGCAGTTGATGATAAAAGACAAGATCAGGCTAATACAATGAGTGAGGCTGAAGCTGAGAGCTACGGCGATGTGATCTTTAAAGATGCTAAAAATGACCGTGTAAAATATGTCGTTAAAAATATCCCAGTGCTTGATGGCTCGATGCTAACTGATGCAAAGGTTGCATTTTCTCAGCAAAATAACTTACCTATTATAAATTTCACTCTTAACTCAGAGGGCGCTAGAATTTTTGGTGATTTTACTGGTGCAAATGTTGGCAAAAGGCTTGCTATTGTGCTTGATGGCAAAGTTTATTCAGCTCCTGTTATAAATGAAAGAATAGGTGGCGGTAGTGGTCAGATTAGTGGCGGCTTTACTCTTGATGAGGCTCACGACGTAGCAATCGCTCTTAGAAGCGGTGCACTTTTAGCCCCTGTTAAGATGCTGGAAAAAAGAAGCGTTGGTCCATCTTTGGGACAAGAGAGTATCAACCAAAGTATGGTAGCACTTGCTGCTGGATCTATCTTAGTCGTGTTATTTATGCTAGTTTATTATGGAATTTCTGGAATTTTTGCAAATATTGCACTAGTTGCAGATGTCGTTATATTAGTCGCTGTGATGGCACTTTTTGGAGCGACGCTTACTTTACCTGGTATGGCTGGTATCGTGCTAACGATCGGTATGGCTGTTGATGCAAACGTCATCATAAATGAGCGTATACGTGAGCTTTTGCGTGAAGGTGTAGCGATAAGGACAGCTGTGCAAAAGGGTTATGAGCACGCTATGAGTGCGATTATTGACTCAAACTTAACTACTATCATCACAGTTGCGGTGCTTTACGCTTATGGTACTGGTCCAGTTAAAGGCTTTGCAGTAACAATGGCAATAGGTATCATGGCTTCGATGCTAACAGCTATACTTGGTACTCATGGCATGTTTGATGCTGCTATGGATAAGATAGAAAAAAGTGGAAATACCAGACTTTGGTTTGGTTATAAAAGGAGCTAATGATGCAAATTTTTACTAAAGCAAAAGTTTATGATTTTATGCGTTTTAGATTTGCTTCACTAGCATTTTCTATATTTTTATTTGTTGGCTCTATTGTTTTACTTGCTACAAAGGGGTTAAACTACGGCATTGACTTCTCTGGCGGTACGCTTATTCAGCTAAAATACGACACCAAAGCGCCACTTGATAAAATTCGTGATGCTTTTGGCACAAATGAGGTGCTTAAAAACGCCTCTGTTACTGAGTTTGGAAGCGAAGATGAGGCCGTTATTAGATTTTCAGGTTCAAGCTCAAATTTAACTGGCGACATTGGTACTGAGATAAAGCAAATTTTAAAAGATACTGGAAATTTTGAAGTAAGACGTGTTGATATCGTTGGACCAAAGGTTGGTGATGAGCTTAGAGAAAAAGGTCTAATGGCTCTTGGAATTTCACTAATTGGAATATTGATCTATATCACATTTAGATTTGAGTGGAGATTTGCGCTTGCTGCGATCGCAACTGAAATTCACGATATAGTTATAACTGTTGGTGCTATTTCGCTATTTAATATTGATGTAAATTTGGATACATTAGCGGCTGTATTAACAGTGCTTGGCTACTCTCTAAATGATACGATCATTATTTTTGACAGGATCAGAGAAGGCATTAAAGAGAGTAAGAGAACTGATATCGAGGGCGTTATCAATGAGTCAGTCTCAGCCACACTTTCAAGGACTATCTTAACTTCAGCCACTACTATGATGACAGTTCTAGTGTTATTTTTATTTGGTGGAGATATGATACATGGATTTTCATTTATTCTTATCGTTGGTATTGTCATAGGAACGATCAGCTCGATCTACATCTCTTCGCCGTTTCTTATCTGGTTTAAATTTAGCATCGAGCATTTTAGAAGCAGAGAGACTGAAAAACAAAAGATAAAAAAAGAGCGCGAAAAAGAGCGTGCTATGTTTGAGAAAGGTGTTGTGTAAGGAGGGATAATGAACTGGGGAAAAGTTATCTACATATTTTTTGCGCTGATGAGTCTTACGACCACGGCGGAGTTTTTATATGATAAAAACGAGATTGCACTCTTTGTGGCAGCTAGTATAAATTTGGTTTCAACGCTACTTAAGATCGGTGTTAAAAATTTACTCTCAGCTGAGCTTTTTGCAAGTTCGCTGGTTGCTGATTTACACCTTATACCAGCTTTTGTTATTTTGCAAGTCTCTGAAAATATAACACTTAGCTATTCGTTGGCTATTGGCGCAGTCATCGCAAATATATTTTCACTAGCCTTGGTTTTAATAGAATCAAGCAAAGCTCAAGAAGAATTTTAGGAGAAAAAATGGCTGAAAAGAGAAAATATGAGCCTTTAAAGATAGAAAAAAAATGGCAAGAAATTTGGGATAAAAATGAAGAATTTGAACCAAAGGATGACCTAAGCTTGCCAAAAAAATATATCCTAAGCATGTTTCCATATCCAAGCGGACGCATACATATGGGGCATGTAAGAAACTACTCTATCGGTGATGCGCTGGCTAGGTCATATAGAAAAAGCGGCTACAACGTGCTTCATCCTATTGGCTTTGATAGCTTTGGCATGCCAGCTGAAAATGCAGCCATAAAACATAAAATTCACCCTAAAATTTGGACCTATGAAAATATCGACTATATGAAAAAAGAGCTAGCAAGTCTTGGCTTTTCATTTTCTAAAAAGAGAATTTTAGCTACGTCTGACCCACTTTACACAAAATGGGAGCAAAGCTTTTTTATAAAGATGTTTGAAAAAGGGCTTGTTTATAGAAAAAATGCAATTATAAATTGGTGCGAATACGATCAAACTGTGCTTGCAAATGAGCAGGTAGAGGATGGCAAATGTTGGAGATGTGGTAATGATGTTGTACAAAAAGAGCTTCCAGGATATTACTTTAACATCACAAAATACGCTAGCGAGCTACTTGATGATTTGAAGCTTCTTGAAGGCAAATGGCCAAATCAAGTAATTACAATGCAAGAAAACTGGATCGGCAGAAGCTACGGCTTGGAGTTTAAATTTTATCTTAATGAAGCTTCAAGAGAGGCTTTAGGTGGTAAATTTGACGGCTTTGAGGTATTTACTACAAGGGCTGATACGATTTACGGCGTTAGCTACACAGCCCTTGCACCTGAACATCCTATTGTAAAAGCATTGCTTGAGAGTGATAAGATTGATGAAAACAAAAAGACAAAGATAAAAGCAATCCTAAATCAAAGCCCAAGAGAGCGCCAAGCGAGCGAAAAAGACGGGGAATTTTTAGGAATTTACGTCGTTCATCCACTTACCAATGAAAAAATCCCAGTTTGGGTTGCAAATTTTATCTTAGCTGACTACGGCAGTGGCGCTATTATGGCTGTCCCTGCACATGATCAAAGAGACTTCGAGTTTGCAAGTAAATTTAATCTTCCTATAAAGCCAGTCGTAAAGCCGCTTGAGGGCGAGAGCGACGGTTCTAAAGCATACTCTGAGTATGGAATTTCTATAAATTCTGAGCTTATAAATGGACTTGCTTCAGAAGAAGCTAAAAATTTCATAATAGAAAAATTTGAAAAAGATGGTTTAGGTAAAAGGATTACAAACTATAAATTAAGAGACTGGGGAATTTCTCGCCAAAGATACTGGGGTGCGCCGATACCTGTCGTGCACTGCAAATGCTGCGGCGTAGTGCCTGAAAAAGAGGAAAATTTACCTATCGCACTACCTGAAGATGTCGAGATCACAGGTGAGGGCAATCCTTTAGATAAACATCCAACTTGGAAATTTACAAAGTGTCCAAAATGCGGTAAAGATGCGATCAGAGAGACTGATACGATGGATACGTTTGTGGAGAGTAGCTGGTATTTTGCTAGATTTGCAAGTGATGAGAAGACTTGGGAGCAAAAAGCACTTGACGAAAAGAGCGTGAATTACTGGATGAATGTAGATCAGTATATCGGCGGTATCGAGCATGCGATATTGCACCTTTTATACGCTAGATTTTTCCAAAAAGTCTTAAGAGATCTGGGCTATCTAAGAGATGATGAGCCATTTGAAAATTTGCTAACTCAAGGCATGGTCTTAAAAGATGGCAAAAAGATGAGCAAAAGCAAGGGTAATGTCGTAGATCCTGACGATATTATCAGTAAATATGGCGCCGATACGGCAAGACTATTTATCCTTTTTGCAGCACCTCCTCAAAAAGAGCTTGAGTGGAACGATAGTGCAGTTGAGGGTGCATTTAGGTTTTTAAATAGGCTTTGGGAGAAGGCACAAACTATCAAAAAGATAGATAAACTGCCTGAGATAGACCATGAAAGCCTAAACAAAGATGAGAAATTTGCAAGGCTAAAAATTTATGAAGCGCTTAAAAAATCAACCGAGGTTTTTAGCGACACATTTGCTTTTAATACATTGATCGCTGCTTGCATGGAGGCACTAAATGCCATAAATGCGCAGGATAACGAAGATGTAAATGCTGAGGGCTTTTTTATCATCTTAAATTTACTCGAGCCTATCGTGCCGCATATTGCAAATGAGCTTAGCGAAGAGCTTTTTGGCAGAAAAAATTTCACAAAGATAGCTGTAAAAGAAGAGGTTTTTGTAAAAGATAGCATCGCTCTTGCAGTTACAGTAAATGGTAAAAAAAGAGCCGAGTTTGAAGTGGCAGCAAGCGAGAGCGAGGGTGAAATTTTAAAGCTAGCTAAGCAAAATGTGGCTAAATGGCTTGAAGGAAAAGAAATTTTAAAAGAGATTTATATAAAAGGCAAATTAGTAAATTTTGTCATTAAAGGATAAATTTTGAGATATTTTTTAGCGTTTTTTATTGCGATATTTATCTGCGGGTGTGGTTATAAGCCGGTTTCAAAGATCACACATGATCTAGTGGGCGATAAAATTTACGTTGATGTGATTATCAGTAAAGAAGAGCCAAAAAATAGTGTTTGGATAAAGGATGCTGTAAAAGAGGGTATGGTCGCAAGGCTAAATAAAGATTTATCAAGTAAAGAGAGTGCTGATACTTCGATAATTATTTCGGTAAAAGATTTAAATTACGAAGCAATTATTTATGATGAGTTTGGCTACATTACGTCATATAAAGCACATTTAAGCTTAAATTATAAGACTAAATTTAAAGATGGTAGCGTAGTTGATATTCCAGCCACTGGCGAGTATGACTTTAGTGTCGCAAGACGTCAAAAAGATGTAAGATTTGCTGACAGCGTTCTTAGTGATACTCAAAAATACGAAGCTATCAAAGAGGCATCAAAAGAAGCCTTTGATGAGTATATCGCAAGTTTAGCGGTAAAAGGATATAGAAATGGCAGCAGTAACCGTTAGTCAAATAGTCAAGGAAGCCTTAAATGAGATCAAAGATCGCCATTTGATGCTAACGCCAGAGAATTACACTGAAGTCTATAATGAAATTTCTAAAAAATACGGCTTTACGACAGAAGAGAGTAAAAAGATAGAAAAATATATCTCAAGGCTTGGTGATGAATATAAAAATCAAGCCCTAAGCCTTCATATAAAGACGGTCGATGAGTTTGTCGCTTTTATGACTGCCAGGCTCTCTAGAGGTGCTCAACAGGGAGCAGGACTTGCGGCTGACGATAAAAAATTACAATCACTAAACGCATTTGCTAGAAGAATTCTCCAAGCTATCTCAATGCTTCACAATAAAGATGCAAAAAGCTTAGCAGAGCAAAGTATGCAGCTGCTTGCCAGAAGATATGATGAGAAAAATCTTGAAGAAATGTGCCTTAGATGGTTTGATTTTGTTAGCTCGTACGACACTGAATTTTTAGAATTTTTGAAATATTATGGTGTTAGAAATTTTGATGATTTAAAGACAATGAGTTCTGAACTTGAGAAATTTCTTACACAAAAAGATGAAGATGGCGAAGAGGATGTTTTGATTCAGCTTTTAAGCCTTACTCTTGAACCTTCTATTACAAAGGATCTTGATGAAGAGCTTAGCACGATAAGAAGTACTTTGAAGCAAAATCCTAAGACCTTAAATAGCAAAGAATTTCAAGAAAAGGTAAAGGCATTTGTTGATCGCAGAATAGAAGAAGATAGAACAGAAATCATAGAAAAAGTTGGTTCACTAAATAATGTCTTGCAAAATATAAGCGAGAGAATTTCTGATATCGCGGTTAGTTCACAAAGTAGTTCTGATAAAGTAAAAAGCATTAAAAATGATCTTAAAAATGTAAATTTAAATACAAACAGTATTGATCAAGTAAGAAGCATGCTTATTGAGATCGCTGGTGCTTTGGAGATCGAGAGCAAAGAGCTTGGTGTCGAGATGCACAATAGGCAAGCTACTATTTTAGAGCTTCAAAACAGAGTGAATAGTCTTGAAAAAGAGCTTGAAGAAGCTAAGTTGGAGAGCAAAGAGGACTTTTTGACAAAAGTATCTACTAAGCGTGCTTTGATGAATGAGATTCAACGCATTGAAGAAGCGTATAAACGTTATGGGACTGATTACTCTATATGTTTTGTTGATATTGACTTTTTCAAAAGCATAAACGATACTTATGGGCATGAGGCTGGAGATGTTATTCTTTCAGCAGTGGCTCAAGTGCTTAAGAAAAATGCTAGAAAGGTTGATTTTGTTGGTAGATATGGTGGTGAAGAATTTGTAATCTTGCTTCCAAGCACTGGCTTAAAAGATAGTGTTAAATTTGGGGATAAGCTAAGAAGTATGATAGAAAATTTTAAATTTATCTATAAAAATGAGCGTATTAAGGTTACTATCAGCTCTGGTATAGCGACAAGAAGTGCAAATTTAAGCGAGACGATGACGCTTGAGGCTGCCGACAAGATGCTTTATCTCTCAAAAGAAAATGGTAGAAATCAAGTAATGCCAAAGATAATCGAGGAAAAATGAGCCTAGCTAAATTTCTTGATGGCAAACCACTTTACTACAAAGAGATTGACTATGGCAGGATTATTAGAGCGTATGCGACTATAAAAGAGCATATAAAGCCATTTAAGATTATTCACATCATCGGCACAAATGGCAAAGGTAGCACTGGCCGCTTTTTAGCGCAAATTTTAAGCCAAAACGGTGCAAAAGTCGGGCACTATACAAGCCCTCATATATTTAAATTTAACGAGCGATTTTGGCTAAAAGGCGAGGTCGCTAGTGATGAAATTTTAGAGGCAGCTCATGAGCGTTTGCAAGGACTTCTAAGCGATGAATACAAGATAAAAACGAGCTATTTTGAGTATATGACATTGCTTTCAGCTGTACTTTTTGAGGGTTGCGACTACTTTGTCTGCGAAGCTGGTATGGGTGGTGTGCTTGATGCGACAAATGTTTTTGAAAAAGAGTTAAGCATTTTTACGCCTATTGGGCTCGATCACACGGCAGTTCTTGGAAATAGTTTAGAAGAAATTTCACGCACGAAGTTTGAGGCTATGGGCACAAGAGCTATTTTAAATGACGAAATGAACGAGATAAGTATCGCTATAGCAAAAGAAATTTCAAGCGAGAAAAAGGCAGCTTTAAGCCTTCCAAGAGAAATCTTAACTGCTAAAAATTTAGATGAGATAGCAAGATACGCTGACAAATATAACTTACCGGAATTTTTACGCTCAAATTTAACTCTAGCCTACGCCGCTGCTAAAATTTTAGATAACAGCATAGACATAAAAAAGCTTGGCGCTCTCACGCTTCGAGGTAGATGTGAAAAGATCGATTCAAATTTATACGTTGATGTCGGTCACAACGAGCTTGGCGCAAAGGCTGTGGCTAAGAAATTTAGCCAAGAAGAGTTTAGTGACAAGAAGCTAACTCTAGTTTATAACTCATTTTTAGATAAAGATTTCAAGGCGGTTTTGGCAGCTCTAAAGCCAGTCGTTGAGGATGTGCTGCTTTATCACTACCACTGCGAGGGCAGGGAGCTTGGCGGAGAGCTCATAAATAAAGCGCTAAACGAGCTTGAAATTTCACATAGAGAGTTTGAGCCAAGCGATATGAACGATATAAAAGAGGCAAAAACCGGCAAAATTTATCTAGCCTTTGGCTCATTTCATCTAGCCGAAGCCTTTTTAAAAGAGTACTATGCAAGCAAAGGTCTATGAGTATCTTTTAACGCACGCCCCACAAATTCTCATCTGTGAAGATGACAAAGAGGCGGCACTTTGTGCTGATGCGGCCAGTTTTGCTGGCTTTAACGCTTTTAAATTACCTGATTTTAGAGCTAAAAAGGGCGATGATCTAAGAAGCTTTAACGAAGAGCTTTTTGAAATTTCATCCGTGCTTAGCAAATACTATAAATTTGATGGCAAAAAGATCATCATAAGCCCATTTAGCACGCTTTTAAACCCACTTCCAACACAAAAAAATCTAGAAAGCTCAACTGTTAAGCTAAAAGATAATCTAAATTTAAGCGAATTTGCCGACTTGCTCATACGCTTTGGCTACGAGTGCGTCGATATCGTTGAGAGCGTTGGCGAGTTTAGCATTCGTGGCGAAGTGATCGACATTTACGGCGTAAATATGGATGATCCTGTTAGAATTTTACTCTTTGGCGATGAGGTAGAGAGCATAAGAAATTATAACACCGCCACGCAAATTAGCAATAAAGCTGAGCTAAGCGAGGCCGAGATCGTGCCATTTATCGCAAATTTGAGCAAAGACGAGTTTGAAAAGGTCAGCCAAAAGATCGAGGATATGCAAAGCGACGCCTTGGTGAGCGACCTAAATTCGCTTGGATTTTGGGCGATCGATAGCTTTAGTGACTATTTAAAAGTTTTTGACTCAAGGCTTGTTAAAAAGATCGATTTTGAAATTTATGACGCACCAGAGGAGAAATTTAAGGGCATTGAAATTTTACCCGAACCAAAGACCTTTAAAGATCTAGAGGTCACTTTAAATTTTGACTTTTTCGAGCTAAATAAGAGCAAAAGCATAACCGTTCTTTCAAGAAATGAGGGACTTTTTAAGGGTTATGAGCTTGATGGCTTTACAAATGTAAAGCTTGAAATTTCGCCTCTTGTGGTAAATATAACTTCAAGCGACAAGATAGTCGTTTCACTAAATAAATTTGAGAAAAAAAGGCGAGTTAAACGCTCAAGTCTTGTGGTAGACGAGTTAAAAGTAAATGATTACGTCGTGCATGAAGACTATGGTATAGGACGTTTTTTGGGCCTTGAAAAGATCAAGGTTTTGGGCGCGACGAAAGAATTTGTGGTTATCGCCTACCAAAATGACGACAAGCTTCTTTTGCCGGTTGAACATCTAAATTTGATAGACCGCTACATCGCTCAAAATGGCTCTATGGCGGTGCTTGATCGCTTAGGCAAGGCAAATTTTGCCAAGATAAAAGAAAAGGTTAGAGAAAAACTCTTCGCGATCGCTTCAAAGATCGTAGCAATGGCTGCAAAAAGAGAACTTGTGACTGGTAAAATTTTGCAAAAAGAAGACATCTCTTATCTAAATTTTGTCCAAGACGCTGGTTTTTCATACACGAGCGACCAGCAAAAAGCAGTAAATGATATAAAAGATGAGCTAAAAAGCGGCAAGGTCATGGATAGGCTGCTTAGTGGAGATGTTGGCTTTGGCAAGACTGAAGTTGCTATGAATGCTATATTTACCTGCATAAAATCAGGCTTTAGCGCATTTTTCTTTGTGCCAACGACGCTTCTTAGCTCACAGCACTACAAGACACTAAGCCAAAGATTTAGCAAATTTGGCATAAAGGTCTTTAGGTTGGACCGCTTCTCAAGTGCCAAAGAGAAGTCGAGCCTACAAAAAGCACTAAAAGAAAATGAGCCAATAGTTTGCGTGGGAACGCATGCGCTTCTTGGTGTAAAGGCTGAGAATTTAGGGCTTATAGTGGTTGATGAAGAGCATAAATTTGGCGTTAAACAAAAAGAGCAGTTAAAAGAAATTTCTCAGCACTCACACATCTTAAGTATGAGCGCCACACCGATACCAAGAAGCCTAAATATGGCGCTTAGCAAGATAAAAACATATAGCATTTTAGCCACTCCGCCAAGCTCGAGACTAGATGTGAGAACAAGTGTTAGAGAGTGGGACGAAAAGGTCGTCAAAGAGGCGATCATGCGTGAGCTAAGACGTGGTGGACAGACTTTTTACATCCACAACCATATCGCAGACATCGAGCAGACAGCAAATGAGCTAAGAAAAATTTTGCCAAAGCTTAGGATTTTGATACTTCACTCAAAGGTAAATGCAAAAATAGCTGAAGATGAGATGATGAAATTTGAGCGAGGCGAATATGACTTATTGCTTTGCACCAGCATCGTTGAAAGCGGCATCCACTTGCCAAATGCAAACACCATAATCGTAGAAAATGCTAATAAATTTGGCATGGCTGACCTGCATCAGCTGCGTGGACGAGTTGGTAGAAGCGACAAGCAGGCCTACTGCTACTTTTTGGTGGAAGATAAAGATGCCATTAGTAAAGACGCGCTAAAACGACTTGTTGCACTTGAGGGCAACTCATTTTTGGGCGCTGGCTCGGTGTTAGCATATCACGACCTTGAGATAAGAGGTGGTGGTAACATCATCGGCGAGGCGCAAAGTGGCCACATCGAGGCTATTGGCTACTCGCTATATCTAAAAATGCTAGAAGATGAGATAAACAAACTGCTAAATCAAGACTCCGCAAAGCTTGACAAGATCGATCTAAAGCTTAGTGTGAGCGCCTTTTTAAATCAAGAATTTATAAGAGAAGATAGACTAAGGCTTGAAATTTATAGGCGCCTTAGCAAGTGCAAAGAGGTTGGCGAGGTCTATGAGATACAAAGCGAGCTTGAGGATAGATTTGGCAAGATAGATACATTTACAAAGCAGTTTTTAGATGTCATCATCATTAAAATTTTAGCTCTAAAAGCTGGCATAAAAACGATCTCAAACAGCGAGCAAAACATACTAATAACAAAAAATGATGATGAGAAGATCAGGCTAAAGTCACATAGCAAGGATGATGATGATGTTTTGGCTGAAATTTTGGTCTATCTAAGAAAGGATAAGAAATGATAGATTGGGGTGTGAAGTACGCAGCGATTTATAAAAGTACAAAAGGGATGTTAAAGCCGGTTGAGGATATCGATTTTGTCGATATCGACTCGCTTTATGGGCTAGAGAAACAAAAAGAAATTTTGCTGAAAAATACTCTAAATTTTATAAAAGGTAAGGATGCAAATCACGTGCTTCTTTGGGGTGAGAGAGGATGTGGCAAGTCAAGCCTTGTAAGGGCTGTTTTTACTAAATTTTATAAAGCTGGGCTTCGCATCATTGAGATCGGTTGCGAGGATCTAAAATACCTTGGCGACATCATCGATGAGATCAGAAAAAGCGAGTTTAAATTTATCATTTTCTGCGATGATCTAAGCTTTGAAAATGGCAGCAATGAGTATAAATTTCTAAAGCCTATTATGGATGGCTCTATCCAAAAGCCACCAAAAAACGTCCTTTTATACGCTACATCAAATCGTAGACATCTAATAAGTGAGTTTAAAAGTGAAAATGAAAACTCAGAGCTAATTGACGGAGAAATTCACTACAGCGACGCAGCTCAGGAGAAAATTTCTCTCTCAGATCGCTTTGGCCTTTGGATCAGCTTTTATCAAGGTAACTACGACGAGTACCTAAAAATGGTTGATTTTTACTTCAAAGACTACGCAGGTGACAAAGAGGAGCTTCATACGCTTGCTAAAAATTTTGCCACGCTAAGAGCCAGCAGAAGTGGTAGGACAGCAAAGCAGTTTTATCTAACTTTTAAAGAAAATTTAAAATGAGATCAACTGATCTGTTTTTGGCTCTGCTAAATCACAAAAGTAGAAATTTTGATGAGCTAAAATGGCCAGACGAGGGTACTTTTGAGGTTATTTTAGGTGCTATTTTAGTGCAAAATACCAACTGGAAAAACGTAGAAAAAGCGCTAAATAATCTAAAAAATGCAGGTAAAGATAGCCTAAATGGCATCTGTTCTCTTGAAAACAGTGAGCTTGCCACACTTATAAAGCCAAGTGGCTTTTATAATACAAAGGCTAAACGACTAAAGACGCTTTGTCTGGCTATAAAAAATGAATTCGAGAGCTTTGAAAATTTTAAAGAAAATGCCAGCCGTGAGTGGCTAATAAGCGTAAAAGGCGTTGGAGCCGAGACTTGCGACGCGATACTGGCATATGCTTGCGGCAAGCCTTATATGGTCGTTGATGCTTACGCGCTTAGGATAATGGCATATTTTGACTACATTTTTGAGAGCTATGACGAGGCGGCTGAGTGGTTTAGCTCGCTTGATTATGATGAAATTTATAAATTTCTTGATAGCGAGGAATTTGATGAGGTTGAAATTTTAAAACTCTATCACGCTCTTATTTTGGAGTTTTGCAAGGAAAATTTCAAAGGTAAAATCTTAAGCCAAAATGGTCAAAAAATATTAAGCAGCATTAAAAATTAAACTACTAATATGTAACAACTATTTATAAATTTGCCAAATATCGGGGCTTTTTATAGTCTATTTTAAAATTCTGTGCTAAATTTACACAAAATTTATCTTATTTAGTTTAGGAGGAGTGATGATTTACGATAACATCGTTAAAACGATTGGTAATACACCTATTGTAAAGATAAAAACAGGTGCTGATGAAGCCGAAATTTACGTAAAACTAGAGTTTTTTAACCCAGGTGGCTCTGTAAAAGATAGGATCGCATTTAATATGATAACTAAGATGCTAGCTGACGGTACGCTAAAACATGGTGATACTATCGTTGAGCCAACGAGCGGAAATACTGGCATTGGTGTAGCGATGTGCGGTGCTGCACTTGGTTTTAAAGTGATACTTTGCATGCCAGAGAGCATGAGTATCGAAAGACGTAAGATCGTAGCTGCTTATGGTGCACAGCTTGAGCTTACTCCAGCGTCTGGTGGCATGAAAGCAGCGATCGCAAGAGCTATAGAGCTAGCAGCTCAGCCAAATCACGTAATGCTAAGCCAGTTTGAAAACAAGTATAACCCACAAGCTCACGAACTAACAACAGCTGCTGAAATTGTGGCTGATTTTAGCAAGCTTGATGCCTTTGTAGCTGGCGTTGGTACAGGTGGCACAATAAGTGGCGTAGCAAAAATTTTAAAAGAAAAGGGCTATGATACTAAGATCATCGCAGTTGAGCCTGAAGCATCGCCGGTTTTAAGTGGTGGTAACCCAGGACCGCATAAAATTCAAGGCATTGGAGCCGGATTTTTACCAAATACTATGAATATGAGCCTAGTTAGTGAAGTAGAAAAAGTAAGCAACGATGATGCGCTAAACGCAGCTAGAGCAATCGCTAAAAGTGATGGACTCATGATAGGTTTAAGTGGTGGTGCTGCTTACGTGGCTGCAAAAAGAGTAGCTAAAAGACTTGGCGCTGGCAAAAAAGTACTTTTCATAGCTCCAGATAATGGCGAAAGATACTTAAGCACAGAGCTTTACGGAGCATAAAAATATGTGGGAGAGCCTAAAGGAGCTAGTTCAAACTGTTCGTGAAAAAGATCCATCAGTACATAAGTGTTGCTTTTTGGCAATACTTATAAACACTCCTGGCATCCATGCGGTTTTGTTTCATAAAATTTCTCATTTTTTATATAAAAAAGAACGTTTTTTTCTAGCTAGACTCATCTCACAAATTGCAAGATTTTTAACGGGCATCGAGATCCATCCTGGAGCAAAGATCGGCAGGAGATTTTTCATAGATCATGGTATGGGTGTGGTTATCGGTGAGACAGCTGAGATAGGCGATGATGTAATGATGTATCATCAAGTAACACTTGGAGGTACCGGAAAAGAGTGTGGCAAAAGGCATCCGACTGTAAAAAATGGTGTGACTATCGCAGCTGGCTCAAAGATACTAGGTGCCATAACGATCGGTGAAAATGCTAAGATCGGTGCAAATTCAGTCGTGTTAAAAAATGTCCCAGCAAACGCGACAGTCGTTGGTATACCAGCAAGAATAGTTCGAGTAAATGGGACAAAATTTGAACCAGAATTTATTATCTAATTTTAGAATTTAAATAAATTTATTTTTGCTCTTTGTATTTTAAAATTTGAGCATAAATTTCATCTTTTAGTTTTAATTTTTCTTTCTTTAAACCATCAAGCTCTGATGGTTTTGCTAGATTCTCATCTATTTTTTTATTTAGCTCATCATGTTTTTTGCAAAGAGTAGCAAAACGAGCATCGGTTTTCTTTAGCTCATTTATAAGGTCTGTATATTCATGTAACATATCGGCTCCTATAAAAATTTGAGAAATTTTATCAAGACTTTGTAAATGCTTGGATATAAAATAAGCACCAAGTCATTGCTTAAATTTTTAAAAAAAGGCAAGTAGAAAAAATTATTTTATACGTATTTGAATTCTTCAGGTTTATGTTTGCTTTTTACAACGCGCTTGGTTAGACGTATTCCATCAACGGTGCCGATGACTAAAAGCTTTGATCCTGTCCCCACTAATGTGTCACCATTTGGCATTGGTACAAAATTATTATTTATATCTCTAATACCCACTATGTCTGCATTTGTTATGTTTCGTAGATGAGTCTCTTTTAATCTTTTAAATCTTATCCAAGAGTAATCAGGAACAAGAATTTCTTCTATATCGATGGGTGAATTTTTTGTATACAAAAACTGTTCTAATAAATTTTCCATATCTGGCCTTACGCTCATAGCACTTAACCGCTGCGCGACTAATCGAGATGGGCTTACTACATTGTCAGCACCTAATTTTTTTAATCTTTGCGTATCGTCTTCTGTCTCTGCATTTGTGATGATATGATAAGGCTTTCTGCGACCTATCTCTTTTTCATAAAGTCTTACAGATGCTATAAGGGCGATGTTATCAGCAATATTTGAGCTAAGAGTTATAAGACCTTTTGCGCTTGATAGATGTGTTTTCAAAAAGGCAATTTGTGTGTGTGGCTGAGCTTTTATGAAATATGGATATTTATAAATTTGAGCTAGCTCTGCGATATCTTCTCTATCATCGACCACTACAAAAGGTATATGATTTTCGCGAAATTGAGCACTAAGTTCGATTGTGTATAGATTGTGATAACAAATAACGAAGTGATTTTTTAGTCTTGCGATCCTATAAAGCATGCGTCGTTCCTTTAAAATGCTAATTAATGTGCCTCTTTTTAAAACCTCAACCACAATACCAATCGATAGTGTAAATATAATAAAACCAATAAGTATAAACGTGATAGTAAAAATTCTGCCCTTTGGAGTTATTGGAGCAACTTCGGTAAAACCAACTGTTGTAAAAGTCATGCCAGCTTGGTAAAAGGCATCTATTAGCGAGAAATTATCTATTAAGACATAACCTAATGTTCCAAAAAGTAACAGTAATACGACTGAAATTAGTGGAAATCTAAAAGGTTTTAATTGTTCGTAAAGCTCAGTATCTAGGCTTATTTCTGGTTTTGTAGAGTTTGACCAGTTGAGGAATTTTAAAAGTCTTGAGAGAAAAGACATAAATTCCTCTTCATTTTATATTCTTAGTTTGATTGTTTCTTCATCGTTCTTAGAGTAGAAGCAGCAACTTTTATCTTTCTTGTAGTACCATCTTCTAGTGTAACGCGAATCGTTCTAAGATTTGGCAAGAATCTTCTTTTAGTTTTATTGTTAGCGTGGCTCACATTGTTGCCTATCATCGGTCCTTTGCCTGTTATCGCACATCTTTTTGACATTTTTTTTCCTTATAAACAAAAATTTCTGCTGATTTTATCTAAAACAAACAAAAGTAATGCTTAAATAGATTCTTTTTTAAAAGAATTGATTTTTATTAATAATCTAGATAAAATAACGCCTTTGCCTATAATTATAAATAGCAAAAATATTTAGAAATCTTGAGTGATACAAAATGCTTAGTAAAGAGTTAATCGAAAAAAATGTTGATTTTGTTTTACAGATGCCAACTCTTTTTGAAAAGGTCGAGCACTTTTTGTTAGCTAGTAATGTAACTGAGGCAGTTGCTACTTTACAAAATATAGCATCTTTTAAAACTTATTTTAGCTCCATTTTTAAACGTGCAAAATTTGATATTCCTTATGATGGCAACGATTTGGTAGTAATAGCAAATATGCTTGGCATTGATACTTTTAGAGCGATAGTGCTTTCTTATTTTATATTTTTAAAATCCCCAAAAATTTATAAGGTATTTAATTTTAAAATCGTCGATTTAATCGAGCTTAATGCTAAAATTTTATCAGATTGGCTAAAGATATTAAATTCTTTTAAAGAAAAACACTATAACTATTTATCGCTTGCTCCGTATTCTATAGCCTGTATTATAGTGTGTGAGAATTTATTTTCGAAATTTCCATCTTGCATGTCAGATGTTATTTTGTATTCTGATGTAAGCTATAATGAAATTTTGCAAAAAAAATATGGCTTTAGTCTTTGGGATATTTTTTTAAAAGCAATGAATATGAATAAACAATCATTAAGCAAGATTGATAAAGAGATGCTTTGCTTTTTTGAGATTTTGCTCTCTTATGAGTCCAGCAGGCCTGAATTTTATGATTTTGGAGTTGATAAAATTTTAGATATCAATGTTTATCCAGAGATGCAAACCATTATATTTATTAAAAAAGCTCTACAAAAATGAAATTAACTTTTAATGGTTCTATGGTAATTATAAGGCCTTTTGGTTTTTTGGAAGCAGAGAATGTTCCATTAAAATTAAGTGAAAAATATATAAACCAAATTTCATCGCGTGATATCAGCGCTATACTGCTTTCACTAAAAAAAGTTACATTTTTTAGTCCTATTTGGCTTGGTAGAGTAATTGAAAATTTAAGCGAAGAAGCGCAAAAGCTTGGCGTGGTATTTGCGATTTGCGATTACAATGAAATTTTTTATGAATTGATGATGAAAACAGTTAAGAATATTTTAAATATTTCGATGTTTGAAAGTGAAAATATCGCAAGCTTGTTTTTAAATAAATTTCTAAACAATGCAAATGACAAAGTATTTATTTACAACTCAACTGAGCAGTACAAGCACTATTTAGCTAATTATCTCAAAAATCGATCATTTGATGTGGTTGAGGCTAGAGATGCGATCGAGTTTAATAAAAAAAAGAATTTATATAGTTATGCAGTGTCACAGCTAAATCATGTGAGATTAAGACAAAATCAGATAGATACTTTTATAAAAGATGGTGTCGTTGTTTATGCCATAAAAAGTTTTATGGACTCAGATTTTATTGAAGATTTTGATATGTCAGCTCATGACATTATGCTAAAAATCGGATATAAATTTTTTATTTTATGGGTAAATATTTCTGGTGCTTTAAATATAAGGGGTGCAAAATTTCTAATCAAACTTGCTAGCATTAGCAAAAGATCAGGTGCATTTATTTCGCTTTGTGGCATAAACGAATCAAATTTATCTATTGAATTAATAACGTACCTTAAAGATGTAAATATATTTATCTATAAAAATTTAAATGACTTTTACAAAGATGACACTATTTTTTATCTTAAAAAAAGAGACTTTGATGCGGAGCCAGTAGATATCAACAAGAGCGTTGCTCAAATTTCATCTTATGTGACGCAAATTGCGAGCAAAATTATCTCACAGTTAGCAGAAGAAGAAATTTTGTGCGTTGATACCAAAGTTAGTGCGCTTGACATAGAGGATGAGTGCGATTATTTACGTATTTGTGTTCAGTATTATGGTGATATTTACGCAAGAGTACTATTTGGAGTAAAAAAAGATAAGTTAGACAAAATTTGCTCTATTTTTATGCCTGAAGGCAATGATTCAAATGATTATTTAAGTGGATATTCTCAAATTTTTAGTATCATTACGGATAAATTTTTGACTCATCTTTGGCAAAAAGGCATAAAAGTAAAAGTTAGCTTACCTAAAATTTTATCCGATGATGTTTTTTTCGATCACAATAGTGTAGGCATCATGAATAGATTAGATGTAAAAGATGACGAAATAGGCTTTGTATTTGTAACCAAGTAAGGAGAAGAAATGTACGTTGCACCTAGTATTTTATCGGCTGATTTTGGAAATTTGGCAGCTGAGATAAGAGCCATTTGTGAGGCTGGGTGCGATCTGGTGCATGTTGATGTTATGGATGGACATTTTGTGCCAAATTTAACCATCGGACCAGTTGTGGTAAATGCCGTTGCTAAAGCAGCCACAAAGCCACTTGATATACATTTGATGGTTGAAAATAACTCGTTTTTTGCTGATCTTTTCTTGCCACTAAAGCCAAAATTTCTAACCTTTCATATCGAAGAAGAGAAGCATCCATTAAGGCTCATCGATCACATCAGAAAAAATGGCGTTGGCCCTGGCATCGTGCTAAATCCGCATACGCCAGTTAGTGCGATCGAACACATTATCGATGAAGTCGATATGGTACTTTTGATGAGCGTAAATCCTGGCTTTGGCGGTCAGAAATTTATGCCAGTCGTGCTTGAAAAAATAAGGTCGCTAAGAGAGCTGATAGAACGAAAAAACGCCAAGTGTCTGATCGAAGTAGATGGCGGTGTAAACGGACTAAATGCGCCTGATCTTGAAGAGGCTGGAGCTGATATTTTGGTGGCTGGTAACTACATCTTCTCGTCAAATTCTTACGAACAAGCCATTCGCGCCATAAAGCTTGAGTTTTGAAACCAAAAAAACAGCGTTTAGAAAATAGCATAGAAATTTTAGCCAAGCAAAATTTAGGCTACCATGAGTTTATTTTAAGATTTAGCGATATTGAAGAAATTTCATCACTCATTGACGTGCGCGATCTTGATATGTGGCGAACTCTTGGGCTTGACATCACCAGAAATGAAGAGAATGAGATAGAGCTTGGCACAAGGTTTAGAGATATTAGCGAGCAGGAATTTTGCGTGGTTGATATCGAAACGACTGGCGGTACGACGAGCGGACAGATCATTGAAATAGGCGCAATAAAAATGAAAAATGGCATTGAGATAGGGCGTTTTGAAAGCTTTATAGCAGCCCCTGAAGTACCTGAAAATATCACTGAGCTAACCGGTATAAAGGCTAGCGATTTAGTCGGTGCGCCAAATTTGCTAAATGTACTTGAGCGGTTCAAAATTTTTCTTGGAACTAGCGTCTTTATCGCGCATAACGTAAATTTTGACTATGGCTTTATCTCTCATAGCCTAAATGAGATCGGCCTTGGCATGCTGCTAAATAGAAAGCTTTGCACCATCGATCTTAGCCGTCGCACTATCGCTTCGCAAAAATACGGACTTGGCTCGCTAAAAGAGCTTCTTGGCATAAACAATACCCACCACAGAGCCCTAAATGACGCAATAGCGGCTGCTGAAATTTTTAAAGTCTGCCTCACACGCCTACCTTTTAGTATCCAAACGACAGAGGATCTCATAAGCTTTAGCAAAACAGCTCCAAGCGTGAAGCTAAAACCCGAACCGGTTTTATGTGCGAATTAGCGATAAAAATTATCCATAATCCTAAATTTAATTATTAATTTTTATGCGATCTTTGTTTTTAAAGGATTGTGGGTAGTTTTGCTAAATTTTAAAAAAAGGAGACAAATGAGCCAGAAAAATTTAGTTTCAAATTTTATCTCAGCTGACGATGAGATGCTCGCTTTTTTATCAAATTTTAGCAATAAGTGGTGCGTGAGTAACGATGGAGCAGAGTTTATAGAACAAAATTTGACCTTCATTGGCTCAAAGCCAGTTTTACAAAATTTAAAAGGTTACAAAACGGCTGAATATAAAAATTTTACCGACATTGAAAAATTTCTCAGCTCAAATCCAAGCATCAAAAGTAAAATTTTAAGTGGCGATATAAACTACATCGGCGACAATATAACAAGCATAGAGGTTAAATTTAAGTCTGAGTATTTTTGCGATTTTTTAAAATTTATAGTTGAAAATATCCCAGAGCATCACTATTTTTGTAGTCCCAAGGAGGGCTGGATATTGTTCATTGCAACAGAGGGATATGTAGAATTTGGTGTTTTGCACTAATAAATTTATTTTTAAGCAGTTGTCTAAATTTGTCCATAAAAACAAAACGTGAAAGAAAAATTATTCGTAAAAATTCTTAAAATTAACAAAAAACTGAGCTTGCATCCTAACACCGCTTGTTGCTAGCAAAATTTAATCATTTTTTTTATATAATCCCTATTTTTCACAAAGGCAAAAAGATGGATAGAAAATCTTGGAGTTCAAGGCTCACATACATTTTAGCTGTTGCAGGAGCTACGGTTGGTTTTGGTGCGACGTGGCGTTTCCCGTATCTAGTCGGGCAAAACGGTGGTGGCGCCTATGTGCTCGTGTTTTGTATCGCGATGATCGTGATTGGCATACCGATGATTCTAGTTGAAAATGCGATCGGTAGACGCCTAAAATGCAACGCTGTGGATGCTTTTGGTGGATCGATAAATGGCAAAAAGATCAGCAAAAAGTGGCAGATCGTTGGCTGGATGGGGCTTGTTGGTGCTTTTGGCATTATGGCTTACTATATGGTTATTGGTGGCTGGGTGCTAAACTACATCGCACAAATTTCATTTGGTTTGCTTGATCTCTCGCATGTGGTTAGTTTTGAGGAGACAAGTGCGTTTTATGAGCAAAATATCGTAAGCAATCCACTTGCTATCAGCTTTGCAACGCTTGTTTTTGTGCTAGTTAATTACGCTATTTTGGTACAGGGTGCGGTCGGTGGTATCGAGCGATCAGCGAAATTTTTAATGCCACTACTTTTTATTTTAATGCTTATTATGATTGCTAAAAATATCACACTTGATGGTGCAATAGAAGGCGTAAAATTTTACTTAACGCCTAATTTTTCAAAGATAAACTTAAAGCTTTTCGTTGATGTTTTGGGGCAAGTCTTTTTTGCGCTTTCACTTGGGTTTGGTGTGATGATCACGCTTTCTAGCTTTGTGAAAAAGGATGAGGGTTTGGTTAAAATTTCTATCATTACAGGCATTTTAAATACGGTAATCGCTGTGCTTGCAGGCTTTATGATCTTCCCTTCTCTTTTTAGCTACAGCGTATCGCCAGATAGTGGCCCAAGTTTGGTGTTTAAATCGCTACCAATTGTTTTTTCTCACATGCCATTTGGTGGTTTTTTCGCGGTTGCATTTTTTACACTATTAATGATCGCTGCACTTACGACATCGCTACCAATATATGAAGTAATAATCACAACACTTCAAGAAAAATTTAAGATAAAACGTAAAAAAGCAATATTTTTAGTCCTTGGAGGTATATTTATTTTAGGAAATTTACCTTCGCTAATGGCCACAAACATACTAAGTCACGTAAGTATTTTTGGTAAGAATATTTTTGATGCATATGATGCAATAAGCGCAACGATATTTTTTGTATTTACTTCATTTGGGTGTGCAATATTCGTAGGTTGGGTGCTAAAAGATGATGCAAAAAAAGAAATTTTGCAAGGTAGTGAAAAGCATGCAAAACTAATAAATATCTGGTTTTGGTATATAAAATTTGTCGTACCGTTTATCATTTTGGTGCTTTTTATCAGCTCGTTTTACGATAATTTTTTAAAATAGGGCGTAAAAATATGTTTTATTTTTTACTCGGTATTTACTTTTTTTACGTTGCCGTAAAGGCGATTTTGGCGATTTTGCAGATAAATTTTATTCGCGCGGAGGCTAAAAAGCCGGCTGTCGTGCTAGAGCAGGGGGAGTATGAAACCGCCGCCGCTGCAGCGATAACTAATCAAAAATTTGAGATAGCTAGCCTACTTTATCACGCCGCGATATTTATGATGTGGGCGTGCTGGGGGCTTGGCGCGATATCGGGGCATGCCTATAAAACGGGAGATATAGGCGATAACGTCTTTATGGTCATGGTATTTTTGCTCGTTTCGTCGCTGCTAGAACTACCGCTAAATATCTACGAAACCTTCGTCAAGGATAAAAAGCTCGGCTTTTCAAACGTAACGCCTAAAATTTTCGCGCTTGACCTGCTTAAAACGCTAGCTCTAACGCTGGTGTTTGGCACGCTATTTGTGTGGCTGGTGCTGCTTTGCATTAGATTTTTGGGTGATTTTTGGTGGTTTTGGGCGTTTTTGCTTAGCTTTGCCGTCGCGCTTGTTATAAATCTCATCTACCCGACGCTCATCGCGCCAATTTTTAACAAAATGCAGCCGCTAGAAGAGGGCGAGCTAAAAAGCCGTATTGAAGGGCTTTTGGCGCAGTGCGGGTTTAAAAGTAGCGGCGTTTTTACGATAGACGCTAGCAAGCGCGACAACCGCCTAAACGCCTATTTCGGCGGCCTTGGCACGACTAAACGCGTGGTGCTTTTCGACACGCTCGTTAAAAAGCTAAGCTTAGATGAAATAATCGCTGTTTTGGGGCATGAGCTGGGGCACTTTAAGCATAAAGATATCCTAAAAATGATCGCTCTAAGCGCGGTTATGCTTTTTGCGATGTTTTTTATATTTGGCAACATCCCTGACGCGGCGTATCAAGCGCTTGGGCTTCATAGCGGAGGCGGCGGAATGATCGTGTTTTTGCTGCTTTTTTCGCCGATTTTCGGGTTTTTATTTTCGCCGGTGAGCTCGTATTTTAGCCGCGCGAACGAATTTGGCGCCGATAGATTCGCTGGCGAGGTCTCAAACAAAGCCGACATGATAAGCGCGCTAAAAAAGCTAGGCAGCGAAAACAAGGCCTTCCCGAAGGTTCATCAGCTCTATGCGTTCGTCTATCACTCGCATCCAAGCCTTTTTGAGCGTATAAACGAGCTGGAAAATGAAAATTGAAGAGGCTCTTAAAGAGGCTAGTTTAAGGCTAAGCTCACTTTGTCAAAATCCAAGCAGAGTTGCTAAAATTTTGCTTATGAACTATCTTGATGTAAGCATTGAATGGATATTTTTAAATCAAAAAGAAGAATTTGATGACAGCGGCTATTTTGCTCTAGTTAAAAGATGTGAAAACTACGAGCCTCTTGAATATATAACTGGTAAAGCTAGCTTTTATGGGCTTGATTTTTATGTGGAAAGCGGAGTGCTGATCCCAAGACCTGAAACAGAAATTTTAGTGGATAAAGTAATAGAAATTTCACGCGAATACAATGAACCAAAGATCGCAGAAATAGGTACAGGAAGCGGCATTGTTAGTATCATGCTAGCTCTAAAAACAAAGGCAAATATCGTAGCGACAGACATCAACGAAAAAGCTTTGATGCTTGCTAAAAAAAATGCAGATAAATTTGATGTAGGTGGGAGGATCAAATTTTTAAACTGCTCTTATGTGGATGAAATTTTAGAAGATATTGATATTTTGGTTTCAAATCCACCATATATTGCAAGAAGCTATAAACTTAGTAAATTTGTACTAAATGAGCCAGAAAGTGCGCTCTTTGGAGGTGAAGTAGGAGATGAAATCTTAAAAGACATTATTCTCATAGTCAAAGATCGCAATATCAAAAACGTTGCTTGTGAGATGGGGTACGATCAAAAAGCAAGTATGCAAAATTTTTTAGAGGCCAATGGTTTTGAGTATAGTTTTTACAAAGATTTGGCTGGCTTTGATAGAGGCTTTTGCGCGAAGTTAAAAATATAAAGGAGAGAATTTGAGAGGAGTTTATTTTTTGCTTTTGGCAGTACTTATAGGAGCTGAGCTAACGCTTGGTATTTTGGTGGCGCCAGTCATATTTTTCCCGCAAAACATCATAGGAGATGGCGTACTTACGCATTTTATGAGCGGTCAAATGATGACAAAGATATTTTTGAAATTTAATTATATTTTGCTTTTTATAAGCATAGTTATAATGATTAGCGAGCTATTTGATCTTAGAAAAAAGCTTATTTTTTCACTAAAATTTAGCATGTTAATGCTTGCTTTTTTAAATTTGGCTTTAGCTTTGAGCTTTGTATTTTTCTTTACGCCTTTTATAGTTTACGCTCAAAATTTGGGTGTTGATGCGACACAGACGGCTGAATTTGCCAAAATACATAGTGCGAGTGAATATGTGATGAAAATCATGCTTGTTTTGCAAATTATTTTATTTTTTGTGAAATTTAAGATTAGCCAAAATGAACGCAAAGCCTGATATTCAAGTCTTAACAAATTTTCTAACCGAATACACGAGCGCGATGGTGAGTGCTGGCACCTACACCGCGCGCGTCGAAAAGTGCGTCGACCGCGTGGCTAGGCGCTATGGCTACGACGTTAGCGTGACGATTTTCGTGAAGTATTTTACGATTAGCGTCATGGACTCGGCCGACAACTCCCTGCGCCGAACTTACGTAAAAAAGATCCCGCTGGGGCAGGTGAGCTTTAACCGTATTTCCGAGCTTTCGTCGCTTAGCTGGCGGATTTTGGATGAAAATTTGAGCCTGGGCGAGGCCAAAGAACAGTTTGAAGGCGTCATGCGGATAGGTGCGAATAAATTTACAAGCTCGCTTATTTTGATCAGCCTTGCAAATGCGGCGTTTTGCAAGCTTTTCGGCGGCGATGCGGGCTCGGTGGCTTGCGTATTTTTCGCGACGCTCGTGGGATATAGCCTTAGATTTGCGTTTGCTAAAATGGGCGTAAATTTAAAAATCCAGTACGTTTTGACCTCGTTTGTAGTCTCGTTTATCGCCTATCTTGGCGTATTTTACGGCTTTACGCACACTAGCGACGTGGCGATCGGCTCGTCGATACTCTTTTTGATGCCGGGCGTTTTTCTCATAAACTCGGTCTTTGATATCCTAAACGACAACACGCTAGTAGGCATCAGCAGGGCCGTGAGCACGGGCATCCTGATACTTTGCATCGCGGTGGGCGTCTATATCACGCTCTCGCTTAGCAGCGCGGAGATTTTACATGTTTGAGCTTTTGACTGCGACTCTCATAGACGGTGCCTTTGCCGCGGTGGCGGGTCTTGGCTTTGCCTACGCTAGCTCGCCGCCTAAAAGAACTCTTGTATTTTGCGCGCTGCTTGCGGCATTTGCGCACGCCAGCCGCTTTTGGATCATGCAGATGGGATTTTTTAACATCAGCGTCGCCACTCTCATCGTCTCTTTTTTAAGCGGGATTTTAGGTATGCTCTTTGCCAAACGGCTCAAAGCGCCCGCCGAGATCATCGCATTTCCGGCGCTTTTGCCGATGGTGCCGGGAGTCTACGCGTACAAGGGCATTTTGGCGCTGTTTTCATTTCTAAACGAGACTGATATCGCTAAGAAAAACGAATACCTAATCATATTTTTCGATAACGCAATCACGACTACGACGGTCTCGCTAGCGCTTGGCGTTGGGGTTTCGGTGGTGCTTATTTTATTTTACGATCAGTCCTTGATGATTACTCGCGGCGCTAAGTGCGATCTGGCGACGAGAAAGACGCGCGGATAATTTTAACTTTTGCATAGAAATTTTGTATGGCTTTTTGATAGTTTTTATTATTTTTTACTAGATATTTTTTCAATTTTGCCGATGTAACTTAAAACCAAATTTCAAAAGGATTTATGATGTTAAGCGGTATCGGCGGATTTTCTAGCGTCGCTAAAAATTTTCAGCTAAATGAAAAACATAACATAAAGAGTCAAATCATATATAAAAATGAAATCTCGCAGCCGGATACGGTCGAGCATAAATTTAACGAAGTTTTAGGCTACAAAGTCGATACGGACGGATATTTTACGTCCGAATTTAACGAAGCCGCAGGTATCCCAAAGGACTACAAAATCCACTCAGATACCTTAAAATCGCTCGTGAACGTAAATGATAAAGCGATCGCATTTAATAAAATGTTTTCAAAAATCGACATAGCAAAAACAGTCGGCAATGCATATAAAATTTTATCCCAAGTAGTCGGCGAGGACGTTTTAAATTCCAAAGAAAGTTTTAACAAAGAAGACCTCGCCAAATTTCCTCAAGGATACGAGTACGAAAAATCAAGTCTAAAAGTAACTAAAGTAAATAAAAACATCTACGACTATACGTCGGCACGTAGCGCATTTGACGATAAGTCCGGGAAAACCAATATGGAAACGCTATTTTTTAATAGTTCATATCATGAGTTAACAACAACGCCGCAATATAAGCCGTCAACCAATATCTTTGATAACAATAACGGCGGCAAAGAGAGCGAAAATGTGAGCGTGTTTATAAATCCTCACGGCGAAAGATACACTAACCCTGACGGTAGCATAACCAAAGGAGGCTTGATAGCAGCCGTAATAAACTCAAATTTAGACGTACGAGAGGGCGAAACTACGGTTTGGGGCAAGATGCAAGGTTATGACAAAAGCATAAGTGGCAAAGAATACAGACAAAAGCTGGACGCCTTTATTGATTCACGCAATATCTATGGCATCAAAGGAAGCGAGCTTGACGGGCTTAGCAAGGATTACCGAGAATATGTACTAACGTTTCAAAAAATGCAAGAGTCGCTTTTGCCCGGTAGCACTGCCTTAAGCGGCAACTCTAACATAACTTCCGACGGCAAAGAATCAAAAAGCCTCTTTGAAATAATGCAAGAGGATATGAAAGAGGTGCAAAAACGTCTAGAAAAGCTAATAGAGCAAGAAAAGCGAACGCAAAAGATGCTGGGTAAAAACAGAAAATACGACAAAGAGCTAGAGCAAAATACTAGAAAAAATTTAGAAGAACTTGAGGCGATGATGAAATTTAACGCTAAGAGCGTGGATATAAAGGCTTGAAAGGATTAATATGATAGGCGGCGTAAACGGATTTAACGCAAATGCAAATTTCGATTTTAGCGGCGCTCGCAGGCAAAATTTAAAGACGCATGAGGAAAAAGAGGTAGCGAATTTAGCACCAAATTTAACGGCACGGATTGATTACGATACCGTAAATCCCGACGAACTAGACTATGGCCAACTCAAAATTTGGGCGGATAACGTTGATCCCGAGAAGCTAACCGGTAAAAAATTAAGTATGTGGTTGGGTGCGAAAATGGAGTTTGATAAGTTGGAGGACGGATGGCGTAAGGAGCTTGGCCTAAATCCGAACGAGCCGGTAGCCGTGAGGAGGATATTTTCTCTAAGCGGCTACACGAGAGACGATAAAATAAGCGTCTGGGGCAAGATAAACGGGCTTGACTCATCGGTAAGCAAAGAAAAAGCCGCCGAGCTAAAAAGTTTCGTAGATAGTACGCGAGCTCTGATAGCGCAGGCGGGCGATCCGTCCGATATATTTAGGCGGGACGTCTTTAGCGTGGATAAATTTATGAAGAGATTTGATGTGGATTTGGGCGGGTTTGGCTTAGGGCTCATGCGTAGCGGTAGCGGTGTGGCAATGGACGCCGAGGCCTCAAAGCTGCTGGATTCAGATATGAGCGAGGAGGAATTTAAAGATAAATGGCTCGAGTACGCGGCAAATAAAATCCTAGGCGAATACGCAAACGTCAAAATTTTGCTCAAGGACGGCGCGCTAAATTTCGACCAAACGCCCGCAAAAGAGCGTATTACGCTTCTTGGGCAAGATCTCGAAACTCGCGTGAGCTACGCGGACGAAGCGAGCAAAAAAGAGTTTTTTAAATTTCTAAAAGGCCTATTTAAAAACGGCGAAAGCATCGGAGACGCGCTTCAAAAAATCGCGCTAAAAAAAGGCGATTTTGACGAAACGGTCAAAGAAGAAGCGCAAGCAGACGCCGCAAAAGAAAAGAAATTTAAACCGATCAAAGCGACGAGTAAAAGCCAAACCTATGTTTATAAGGATATAAAGCGCGAGTTTTTCGAGAAATTTATCAAAGCCGAACAAGAAAAAGGAACGGATATAATGGAGCTTTTAAGAAAATTTAGTAAAATTGGGCTTAATGTAAAAGTCTAAGGAAATACCGTGAAAATACGAATCTACTACGAAGATACCGATGCTGGTGGCATAGTCTATCATACAAACTACATTAAATTTTGCGAGCGAGCTAGAAGTGAAGCATTTTTTCAGGCTGGATTAAATTTTACAAAAGAGGGCGGATACTTTGTAGTTTCGTCGCTTGAGGCTAAATTTATAGCTTCTGCTGTGCTTGGCGATGAAGTATTTGTTAGAACCAAAATTTTAGAGCTTAAAAAAGCTAGTCTTGTTTTGGAGCAAGGAATTTATAAATTTGATGACAAAAATACCGAAAAGCTACTTTTTAGAGCGACGATTACGTTAGCCTTTATGAAAGAAGAGAAGCTTGCTAAGATAAATGATGAGATAAAGAAATTTTTGGAGAATTCTAAATTTTAGATCGTGGCTAAGTTTAGAAATTTAGCTTTAGCCACTTTGTGCTTTTACATTGAGCTATTTTGATCGAGCAAAATTTCTTGATTTGCTTCGTTAAAGTGGTCGCCTTTTGCGTTATAAATTTTAACTCCATATAAAACTTGTGAGTTTTCAACTCTTTCGGTAAAAATTCTATCAGCACTTTTATCTATAAAATTTGTATATATATACTCGGCACCAAAAGCGCTTGAATAGCCGATTTGTGAATATCTAAAATCTACATCAAAAAGATCACCAAGCCCCAAAAATAAGTCGTTAATAGGATTTAGTGAGTTTGCAATGAAAAGATTTTGTCTATCTCTTTGTGCGATGGCATTAAAGATATTTGGTAAAAAATTTATCTGTGTACTTAAAAGTGCGTATGGTTTTATCTCAAAGCCCCTCATCTGCGTTGCTACAAGAGAAGCTTTGACGATTGGGATGTTTAAAAATATACTTGCATTATCAAATTTGGATTTTTTGCTTAAAGTATCGTTTAAATTTATATCTTTGCCTACGATAGAGGCTTCATGATAATCGTTACTTTGCATGCGGACATATTCATTTAGCTTTTGTCCCAATGAACTACCATCATCAAATGCAACTATCTTTTCATTCGAGTAAGCTAGCAAAGCTGAAATTTGGTCTTTATAATCAATGCCGCCAAAGATCAAATTTGGCTTTGGATTTATGATAAAAGAGCTATGAACGCTTGGAATGTAGATAAGCTCATTTGATAGAACTAGCGAATTTATAATGTTTGCACCATTTGATGTAAGGGCTGCGATAAAATAATTAAAACCTTGGACTCTAGCCGTTTGCATAGCATTTGTAAGACTTTGTGGGCTTTCATCGTTGCTATTTATAAATTTGATCTCAATATCTGCGTCTTGCTTTAAGACATAGCTTAAGACCGCATTTGATACAACATTTGCATAAGATTTTATAATCTTTTGTGGAATGATTACAGCGATTTTGCCGCTTTTATTAACTTTTAAAATAGCTTCACCACCAAGAGAGATATAAAGCTCTAAAAGAGCGTTATCGTCTATTTTTGTTGGCTCAAATCTCGCCATAAAACTAGCCAGTAAATCAGCCTTGATAAGCTCATTTAAGCAGGCATTATCACAGAATTCTGGTTCTAAATTTATATAAGTAATCTTTGCTGGAGGTATGCTTGATAGACTTTGGTTTTTTGTAACATTACTCTCAAAATTTATCTCATCTTGCGATGCAAAAATAGTCGAAAAAATGGCTAAAAAAAGTAAAATTTTTCTCATATCAGTCCTTTGATCTTTCTTAAATCATCTATAAAAATATTTTCAAAACTAGGATTTTTGCTGATCCACTCTGGCGAAAACGTTGGTAAAATAAGGCTATTTTCATTTTTTAAAATACTACCTCTTATGCTTGCAAATCCGCCTTTTAATAATAAATTCGGATATAAATGCATAAAAGCTTTTTCCCCTAAAGTCACGATTATCTTTGGCTTTATCAGTCTAATCTCTTCAAACAAATAAGGACGACAAAGTTCAATAGAACGGCTTAAAATCGGACTTTTATCATCATTTTGTGAAATTTCACACCGAAGTAGAGAACTTATATAAATTTCTTTTATATCTAAATTTAAACTATTTTTTATGGCATTTTCTAAAAATTTTTTACTGTTATTTTCATAAGAGCCACTTTTTTTAGAAAATAATATAAACATGATTTTGCTATTTTCATTGCCGATACCGGCTGTTACGCCTTTTGAGCTGTTTCGCAAAGAACAAAGAGAACATTTTTTTACTTCGCGGTTTAGCTCATCAATATTGTTGTAATCATGATAATTGCTTAGACTAAGAAAATTTTTATCAATAAACTTATAGCCAATTAGTTTTAAGAAAAATAATTTTTTTAAAAGCCTATTGTCTTTATTAAAATTCATTTTTGGATTATAACTTGATTTGCTTAAAGTTTGAGTTGTGGCTTTTTAAGCTAAGTTATTCAAAGGAATTTAAGTATTGCTTTGATAAAATCCCAATTTTTATATTAACTTTAAGGATAGAAATGAAAAGGACTTATCAACCTCATAAAACCCCTAAAAAACGCACTCACGGCTTTCGCTTAAGAATGAAAACTAAAAATGGACGAAAGGTAATAAACGCTAGACGTGCCAAAGGTAGAAAAAGATTGGCTGCTTAGCTGGTTTTGAGTCGTTAAGCGGCTCAAAAGAATTCTCTCAAGTTTATAAAGAGGCTAGCAAGTGGCATTGTGATGCTTGCATTATTTTTTATAAACCAACAAATGAAAAAAAAATAGCAGTAGTTGCTAGTAAAAAAGTAGGAAAAGCGGTAGTTAGAAATAGAGCTAAAAGACTTTTGAGAGCCGCTTTTTTTAACATTTCTAGTGAATTAAAAGATGGCACATATATTATGATCGCAAAAAATGGAATTACAGAAATTTCATTTGAAAAAATTTGTAAAAATTTAAGTTGGTCTACAAAAAAAATGGGATGTTTAAAATGAAAAAAATTGCGATTAAAGCTATCGCTTTTTATCAAAAATATATTTCCATACTTCTACCAAAAAGCTGTCGCTATTACCCGACTTGTTCACAATACGCGATTTGGGAATTTCAAACAAATAGTTTTTTTTCTGCTTTTTTTGCAACCTTCATGCGAATTTTAAAATGTAATCAGCTTTTTAAAGGCGGTATCAACTACCCAATCATCTACAAAAAATTTAACCTATGTTTTATATCTCAAAAAAGTGATACCAGAAATGTAAATTTTTGGTTTGTCCCTTGTCAGAATAGTAAATTTTATGTCGTAAAAGTATTAGATAAATTAAAGGAAAAAAATTAAAATGGAACAGATGTCTATGCAAAAAAGGTTGCTTCTTGCAGCGCTTTTATCTATTGTGTTTTTTATAGTGTATGATTTTTTTATGCCAAAAAGAGTGATACCTGAGCAAAACCAAACTACAATGTCTCAAACAATAGATCAAAATAAAGCTCCAAATATAAATCAAAATACACCAAAATCAAATGGAAATTTGGTCTCAAATGAGATAATCGCTACTATCAAAGGTCAAAGCTACGAAGCAAAAATAGATAAGCTAGGAAGAATTTCAAAATTCTATCTAACTGAAGATAAGTATAAAACAGAAGATGGTAACAAAATCGAGCTTGTTTCACAAAATCCATTGCCACTTGAGCTTAGATTTAACGATAGTACTTTAAATACTGATGCTTTTAAGGTTGCATATAGCAGTGATGCTAGTGAGATAGATGCCAGTAGCGAGCCTAAAACTATAAAACTTACTCAAAATTTGGATGGAGTTACAGTCACAAAAAATATCAAATTTTACCCAAATGGTAGATATGAAGTTGAAGTAAATTTAAGTAAAAATGTTGATTATTTCATCACTCCTGGTTTTAGACCAAATATCGCGATAGATAGCTACACAGTTCATGGCGTGATGCTTAGAAACACAGACGATAGCCTAAACATCATAGAAGATGGTGACGCCAAAGAGGTTAAAAACTATGCAAATACCACAATAGCGGCCGCATCTGATAGATACTATACGACGCTATTTTACTCATTTGAAAAACCATTTGAAGTAGCCGTAGATAAAGATTCTAACAACAATCCTATTCTTTTTGTAAAGGCAAATGATAATTTAAAATTAGGCGCATATATCGGACCAAAAGAGCATAAAATTTTAAGCTCAATGGACGAGAGATTAAACGACGTTATTGAGTATGGTTGGTTTACATTTATAGCAAAACCGATGTTTGCATTTTTGAATTTCCTACATAACTACATTGGCAACTGGGGTTGGGCAATAGTTGTGCTAACACTTGTTATAAGGATAGTTTTATTCCCACTTACATATAAGGGTATGTTATCCATGAACAAGCTTAAAGAGCTTGCTCCAAAGGTAAAAGAGCTTCAGACAAAATATAAAGATGATAAGCAAAAAATGCAAGTTCATATGATTGAACTTTATAAAAAGCATGGCGCAAATCCAATGGGTGGATGCTTGCCGATCTTGCTTCAAATACCAGTATTTTTTGCGATCTACCGCGTTTTACTAAATGCGATCGAGCTAAAAGGTGCTCCTTGGATACTTTGGATACATGATCTTTCAGTAATGGATCCATATTTTGTATTACCTATTTTGATGGGTCTAACGATGTTTTTACAGCAAAAGCTTACACCAACGACATTTGCTGATCCTATGCAAGAAAAGGTGATGAAATTTTTACCTCTTATATTTACATTTTTTTTTGTGACATTCCCAGCTGGTCTTACACTTTACTGGTTTGTAAATAACGTTTGCTCGGTTGTTCAACAAGTATTTGTAAACAAACTTTTTGAAAAACATAAAAAAGCTACGGAGGTAAAGGCTTAATGAAAATAGAAGCAAATACCCTTCAAGAGGCATTTCAAAAGGCAGCCGAGCAGCTTAACTGCTCAGTAACTCAGCTTGATATAAAAGTTTTACAGCATCCAAGCAGTGGTTTTTTTGGATTTTTTAAAAGAAGTGCGATCATTGAAGCAAATTTAGAAAATCAGCCAAAACCACAACACAAGCCAAAAAATGATAAAAATTTTGTTAAAAAAAATGATGAGAACGAGGCTATAAAAGAAGATAAAAAGCAAGCTAAAAAACACGATCATAGTGATAAAAAGCGAGGCCCTAAAAAACATAGAGATGAAAAAAGCGAAACTAAATTTGAGCAAAAAGAACATAAAAATGAAAAGTCAAATTTAAGTGAAAAAAATGAAGCTCTAGCTAAAGATGCGTTTGCTCAAAAGGGTGAAGAAGCTGAACCAGGATATGTGATAAAGAGACTTGACGAGCCAAAAGAAATAAAGGAGCCACAAGCTAGCAAAAATGCTCCTAAAAATATTTTAGATAATTCTATTATTGAAAATTTTAACCAAACTGATGAAGATAGTGCGGCTCAAGCTTTACAAAAAGAAAAAAAAGAAAAAGCAACAATCGACTTTGATAAAATTTTACCTGAGATCAAAGAGGGCATGAATAGTCTTTTTAAGGCAAGTTGTTTTGATATTAGTAAAATTGAAGTTAGCAAATTTGACGATGAAACGGTGCTTATAGAGCTTGATGGAGCTGATGCGGCTCTACTTATAGGTAAAGAAGGTTATAGGTATAAAGCGATATCTTACATGCTTTATAACTGGCTAAACTCAAAATACAACCTTGCTATCCGCCTTGAAATCGCGCAATTTTTGCAAAATCAAGAAGCGATGATGGATCAATATCTAAATGGCGTGATCGAGCGTGTGCAAAATAGTGGCAGAGCTCAAACAAAGCCACTTGACGGGGTTTTGGTCAAGATCGCGCTTGAAAAGCTTCGCGAAAAATTTCCAGATAAATATGTCGGCATAAAAAGTGGCAATGACGGCAAATTTGTCGTTGTAAATGACTTTTTCAAAAAATGAGTGAAACTATCGCAGCCCTTGCCACAGCTTATGGCATCGGCTCAGTTTCTATCGTAAGGCTTAGTGGTAAGGACGCTCTGGCCACCTCTTTAAAACTTCTTAAACTTTCAAATTTAGAGCCAAGATACGCAAAACTAGCCAAAATTTACTCCCTTGATGATGAAATTTTAGACGAGGGCATCGTTATATATTTTAAAGCTCCATCAAGCTTCACAGGCGAGGATATCGTCGAGTTTCAAACTCATGGCGGCGTGATGGTGAGCGAGAGAATTTTAAATGAACTAATAAAGGCTGGTGCTAGGCTTGCTATGCCAGGCGAGTTTAGCAAGCGAGCATTTTTAAATGGCAAGATGGATCTAGCCAAGGCTGAGGCTATGCAAGGGCTCATCACTTCAAAAAGCGAGATCGCTGCTAAAATTTTGACCCGCCAGATGCAAGGCGATCTTAGTAAATTTGTAGGCGAGATCAGGGGCGAAGCGGTCAAAACTCTTGCTTTTGTTGAGACGATGATTGACTATGCTGATGATGATCTGCCAGCAAATTTACTAGAGCAGACTAAGCAGATGCTTTTAAAAAATAGCAAGAAGCTAGAGCGCATAGCAACTCTTAGCGAGCAAAGAAGAGGACTGATAGATGGCTTTAAGATCGCTATCGTTGGTAAGCCAAATGTTGGCAAAAGCTCTATCTTAAACTCATTTTTGGCATACGAGAGGGCGATCGTTAGCGACGAGGCGGGCACTACTAGAGACAGGATAGAAGAAAATTTCAAGATCGGCTCACATCTAGTTCGTATAATAGATACCGCTGGCATCAGAAAAGATGCTGGGAAGATCGAGCAAATCGGTATAAACTATTCTATTTCTGCTATAAACGAGGCTGATATTATCCTGGCTATTTTTGATGGCTCAAATCCAAGCGATGAGCAAGACAAAGAGATAATAAAGCTCGTTTCTAACTCAAACAAAAAAGCCTTTTTTATCCTAAACAAAAGCGATCTTGCATTTAAATTTGACATAGAGCTAGAGGGTGCTATCAAAATTTCAGCAAAAACTGATACGAGCGTAGTTTTAAAAGAGCTTGAGGAATATCTCAAGACGCAAGATACTGATGAGATCATGCTAAGCTCAAACCGCCAAATTTTAAGCTGTAAAGAGGCGAGTGAGGCTTTAAAAAGAGCGTTTTTGAGGCTCAGCGAAGATGAACTAGAAATTTTTGCTTATGAGCTAAATAGTGCGATAAAGGCGCTTGCAAGCATCACAAAGCCATTTGAGAGAAGTGAAATTTTAGACGAGATGTTTAGCCATTTTTGTTTAGGAAAATGATAGTTTTTTTGGTTAAAATTTTCATTTTTTAAGGAGATACGATGAAAATTTTACTTATAAATGGCGGTAAAAAATTTGCCCACTCAGATGGCAGATTAAATCAAACACTTCACGACCTTGCATGTGAGAAGCTCGTAAAAATGTGTCACGAGATAAAGCAAACCGTGATATATCAAGGCTATGATATCGAGGCTGAAGTTGAGAAATTTCTATGGATGGACGCAGTAGTTTGGCAGATGCCAGCTTGGTGGATGGGTGAGCCTTGGATAGTTAAAAAATATATCGACGAGGTCTTTACCGCAGGCCACGGCAAGCTTTATACGAGTGATGGCAGGCACAGGGTCGATCCAACTAAAAACTACGGCAAGGGCGGCTTGCTAAATGAAAAGAAATTTATGCTAAGCCTTACTTGGAATGCTCCAGCTGAGGCATTTAGCGATCCAAACGAGTTTTTTGAAGCGCGCGGGATCGATGGGGTTTATTTTCATTTTAGAAAGGTAAATGAGTTTTTGGGCATGAAGCCACTTCCATATTTTATGTGCAATGATGTGATCAAGATGCCAGATGTACCAAGATACATAAAAGAGTATGAAGCGCATCTTGAAAAAGTTTTTAAAAATACGAAATAGAAATTTAAACCAGAAATAAAACTGCAAATATAAATAAAAGTGGCAACAAAATAGCTACGAGCTAGGTTTGAAAATTTTGCCACTTTTTATTGCTATGCTAGTTAAAATAAAACACTGGCATAAATTTTTAAAAATGCTACTACAAAAAAGGCCTTATCAAAGTAGGCAAAATTCTCTCAATAATGCTTTATTCTGCTAAATTTCAAAAGGCTTTTTAGTAACTTTTTATAAGCAAGATTGTAAAATGGCCTAAAATTCTTAAAAGGTTACATCAATGGATAAAGCTACCATACAAGCACATAAAATCAGCGACGAAGAGTATGAAGAGATCTTAAAAATTTTAGGACGCGAGCCAAATTTACTAGAGCTTGGCATATTTTCGGCGATGTGGAGCGAGCACTGCAGCTATAAATCAAGCAAAAAATACCTAAACGGCTTTCCGACAAAGGCCCCTTGGGTCATCCAAGGACCTGGCGAAAATGCCGGTGTCATCGACGTTGGAGACGGGGTTGCGGCTGTGTTTAAGATGGAGAGTCACAACCATCCAAGCTTTATCGAGCCGTTTCAAGGTGCTGCCACTGGAGTTGGTGGAATTTTAAGAGACGTCTTTACGATGGGCGCAAGAGTTGTTGCGAACATGAACTCGCTTCGTTTTGGCGAGATAAGAGGCGAGGGTGAACTAGCCAAAAAGCATAGATATTTGCTAAAAGGAAGTGTCGCTGGCATAGGGCATTACGGCAACTGCATGGGCATCCCAACGATCGGCGGCGAGACTACATTTGATCCTAGCTTTAATGGCAATATCCTAATCAACGCCTTCGCGCTTGGACTTTGCAAAAGTGATGAAATTTTCTATGGCAAGGCTGAAGGTGTGGGCAACCCAGTTATTTACGTGGGCTCAAAGACCGGTAGGGACGGACTTGGCGGCGCTGTTATGGCGAGCGATAGCTTTAATGACGAAAATAAATCACTTCGCCCAACGGTACAAGTGGGCGACCCATTTGCCGAGAAACTGCTCATGGAGGCGTGCTTAGAGCTCTTTAAAAAAGACTACATCATCGGCATTCAAGATATGGGCGCAGCAGGACTTACAAGCTCTAGCTTTGAGATGGCTGGCAGAAGTGGCAGCGGTATGAAGATGTATCTAGAGCGCGTGCCGATGCGCGAAGTTGGCATGACGCCTTATGAGCTAATGCTAAGCGAGTCCCAAGAGCGTATGCTAATATGCGCTAAAAAAGGCTATGAGCAAAAGGTGCTTGAAATTTTTAGAAAATGGGACCTTGACGCTGAGATCATTGGCGAGGTCACAAGTAGCGGCGTGATGCAGCTTTACTGGCATAATGAGCTTGCAGGTGAAATTCCTATCGGACCACTTAGCGAGGCAGCTCCGGTGCTTGACCGCCCAGTTGCACGTCCAAAATATCTTGATGAGATAGCAAATTTAGAAATTCCAAATAATGTTGATAACAAAACCGCATTTTTCAAGCTTTTAAAAGAGCCAGAAGTGCTAAATAAAAGCTTTATCTACGACCAATACGACGCAAATATCCAAACAAACACAATAAAACAGCCTGGCCACTTGGGTGCTGCAAGTATTAGAGTAAAAGGCACTAAAAAGGCCGTCTCTATGGCTGCACAGTGCGATCCTAGAGCAAATTTCGTTGATCCTAAAATTGGCGCTGCAAGAGCCGTCGCGGCAGCTGGTAGAAAGGTAGCGATGAGTGGCGCTGTGCCACTTGCGATCACCGACTGCCTAAACTACGGCAATCCACAAAATCCAGAGGTAATGTGGCAGTTTAAAGAGGGATGTGAAGGCATAAAAGAGGCTTGCCATGAGCTAAATACACCAGTCGTTAGCGGCAACGTGAGCCTTTATAACGATACTGATGGCGTGAGCGTCTATCCGACACCAGCCATTGTTACAGTTGGCGTAAATGAAGATGCAAACTTAAATCTAAAAAGCACTTTTTTAAGCGAAGGCAGAGCGATTTACCTACTTGGTAAGACAAGTGGAGAATTTGCTGCATCGCTTTACGCAAAGGCGCTATTTAACGTGGTTGGCGGAAAGCTAAAAGAGGTTGATTATAAAGCTGAGCGAGCTCTTTGGGACCTAGTGATCGAAGCAAATAAAGAGCAAATTTTAGAGTTTGCAAATAGCGTAGGAGTAGGCGGCCTTGCTATTACGCTAGCAAAAATGGCTAGCATCTCAAACATCGGCGTAAATTGCGAAGTGAAATTTAAAGAGCCAAATTTCATCTTTGATGAGAGCTTTTCAAGAGCAGTTGTGGGAGTAAAAGACGAGGCTAAATTTGAAGCGCTTGCAGCTAAATTTGGTGTGAAATTTGAAAAGATCGGCGTTAGTGGTGGCAAGAGATTTAAACTAAATGATATCGATGAGAGCGTGGATGAGATAAGAGAAATTTATCTAAATGAGTTTGCAAAAATCGTTAGAAAAGAGGATTAAGAAATGGCTTTAAAAAAGAGCAAGGTTGCTGAGGCTGAAAATGAGCAAAAGGAAGCAGAACAAGTTGAAAAACGAGGCGTAGCAAAGCCGCCAGTACTTTTTAGTAAGACGCAAAATTTAATAAAATCGATCGAAAAAAGACTAAACGCCACCTTGATAACTTACTATAATTCAAATGCTGGTAGCGTTTGCGGCAACGATGCGAGTGCTATGTATGAAATTTTAAAGGGCAAAAAGATAGATACTGCTTATCTTTTTATAAAAAGTGACGGCGGAAGCGGTATTGCCGCTCTTAGGATCATAACCACACTTAGAAATTACTGCAAAAATTTAATAGCCCTAATACCTGCAAACTGCGCCTCAGCTGCTACCATGATGGCACTTGGCGCAAATGAGATCGTCATGGGACCACTTGCCTATCTAACGCCTGTTGATACTTCACTAAAACACGAGCTTAGCCCGACAAACAAAGGCAATGAGCTTGTGAGCGTTTCGATGGACGAACTTAGTCGTGTGGTCAAACTTTGGAAAGAGCAAGATAAAGACAGACCAAACGACACAAACCCTTATAACTCACTTTATGAGTATATCCATCCGCTAGTCTTTGGTGCGGTTGATCGTGCTAGCTCACTATCGCTTAAGATTTGCACCGAGCTTCTTAGGTATCACATCGATGATGATAAAAAGATCGCAGAAATTTCTGAAAGGCTAAATGGCGACTACCCAGCTCATGAATATCCGATCCTATTTAGAGAGGCACACGAGATCGGCCTTCATGTAAAAAAGATGGATGATGATCTAAATGAAATGCTTCAAGAGTTAACGCTACTTTACTCTGAGATGGGTCAGCGAGCTTTTACCGACTACGATGAAAATAGCTACCACGATAACAATATCGCAAACATCATTGAAACAAATGGCAAGCAAATTTATTATCAAATAGACAAGGACTGGTTCTACCGCCCTGAAGAGCGCCGCTGGAATGTGATGAATGACGAGAGCTCTTGGCGTAAAAACGAACTAGTAAATGGCAAAATAAAAAATACTATCTATCACTTGTGGTAATATGTCTGGAGTCCTGTTTTTACTGATATTAGGCGGTGCGATATTTCTCTTTATGAATGTCCAAATAGGTAGTAACCGCAAGAAACAAGCAGATGTAGATGAGGCTAAATTTCTAGTCTCACTGCTTGCAAAAGTAGCTAAAAGTGACGGCAGAGTTAGCGAGCTAGAGGCTAGGCTGATCACTCAAGTGCTAGATGATCTAAGCCAGAAAGTTAGCGGCGTTAGCGGTGTGCGTGAGTATCTAAAAGAGGTTTATAAGAGCCAAAAAGAAAATGTAGATAACGCCTACGAAACCGCTAGAAACTACAAGAGTGCTTTTAATCTAAACTACGATATATGTGTCGCCAGACTCACATTTTTTCTAAATTTGGCTTATATTGATGGTGAGTTTAATGCAAGCGAGCAAGCTGTCATTAGAAATATCGCTTATGGATTTGGCATTGATAAAGAAACACTTGATGAGATCATCTTTAAATTTGATAGCTTTTATGGCTCAAAATTTGAGGCAAATCCCGATGAAATGGTCCAAGAAAAAGATGCATTTGAGGTTTTAGGGCTTAACAAAAATGCAAATCTTGAAGAGGTAAAAGCTCGCTATAAAGAGCTTGTAAGGCAGTATCATCCCGACATTTTAATGGGTAGGGGCGAGAGTAAAGAGGTGATAGAGCGCTCAACCAAAAAGCTTCAAGAGATAAATGAGGCTTATGGGCGTTTGAAAGAGAAATTTGGAGCTTAGATGAAGAAATTTGCTATTTTGCTTTTGGCGGCGGTTGCCTTTTGCAAAGAGCTAAGTGTGACCGATCTTAATCGCAATGAGTTCAAATTTGAACTAAAAGATAGCACACTTTTTGAAAATGGTAAAAAAATAGGCGACTACAACAAAACAAGTAGTGTTAGTATTATTCTAGCCAGCTATAGTGGCATGGAGAGTAGTTTTAAGGCTGTAAAGACTAAAAATTTAAATGAATTTAAAGAGTATATATTTTCAGATGAAGGCGGCATAAAGGTCGTCAAATTTAGCTCAAAAAGACCTATATGTGAGGCCTTTGACAAAAAAGAGGCTGTAAATTTAAACGTGTTAAATTCTAGCTACTTTAATGGCAGACAAATTTCAAGATATGCTTTTAGTGTTGATATCGTTGATGGCAAGCTAGAAAATTTAAATAAGAATAGTCATTTTGCCATAAAATCAAGCGATGAAAATTTAAAAAAACTTGAAAGCATAACGGAACAAAATATTAAAAAAGATACAGCTATGGGGCTACTTGTGCTTGAAAAAGCGATGTGTTTGTCAGAGAAATAAAATAAATTTAATCAATCTAAAGGAGAAAAAATGAGAGCGTTGCTTAGCGTTAGCGATAAAGAGGGCATTGTAGAGTTTGCAAAGGGGCTAGAAGAGCTTGGCTGGCAGATACTTTCAACCGGTGGAACCTACAAACTTTTAAAGAGCGAGGGTGTCAAAGCAACTGAGGTTAGTGAATTTACAGCTTCACCGGAGATGTTTGAAGGCAGGGTAAAGACGCTTCATCCAAAGATACATGGTGGCATTTTGTACAAACGTGACGACTCTACGCACGTGGCTCAGGCAAAAGAGCATGGCATCGAGGGCATAGACTTGGTTTGCGTAAATTTATATCCATTTAAAGAGACTACAATTAGGACTGATGACTTTGCTGAGATCATCGAAAATATCGATATCGGTGGCCCAGCCATGGTAAGAAGTGCTGCTAAAAATTTTAAAGACGTACTTATAGTTACAAGCGTGCTTGATTATGATGAAATTTTAAAGCGCCTAAAAGAGAAAAGCGATGATTTTGAGTTTAGAAGATCGCTGATGATAAAGGCATTCGAGCATACAGCGGCCTATGATAGCATGATCGCAAACTATATGAATGATAGATTTAATGGCGGTTTTGGTGATGCTAGATTTATCGTTGGAAGCAAGGTTTTTGATACAAGATACGGAGAAAATCCACACCAAAAAGGCGCACTTTATGAGTTTGATTATTTCTTTACGAACAACTTTAGAGCCCTAAAAGGCGAGGCAAGTTTCAATAATATGACCGATATAAATGGCGCATTGATGCTTGCAACTAGCTTTGATGACGCGCCAGCTGTGGCTATCATCAAGCACGCTAATCCTTGCGGTTTTGCGGTAAAAGATAATTTGCTTGAGAGCTACGGAGCTGCACTAAAATGCGACCCGATCTCGGCATACGGCGGTGTGGTTGCAATAAATGGCACACTTGATGAGAAGCTAGCAAAAAAGATAAATGAAATTTACGTTGAAGTAATCATCGCTGCAAACGTAGATGATGCTGCGCTTAAAGTATTTGAGAGTAAAAAACGCATCAAAATTTTCACTCAAGACAATAAATTTTTAGTTCGCTCAAATGATAAATTTGACTTTAAGCACGTTGATGGTGGATTTGTATTTCAAGAAAGAGACTATGTAAAAGACGAAGAGCTTGAAAATATGAAGCAAATGAGCAAGAAATTTGCAACTGGTAGCGAGCTAAAAGATGCTCAGATCGCGTGGAAAGTGGCTGCGCTAACGAAGAGCAACTGTGTAGTTTATGTAAAAGACGGCGCAATGGTAGCTATTGGCATGGGTATGACAAGCCGCGTTGATGCTGCTCGTGCGGCCGTGGCAAAGGCAAAAGAGCTAAAGATCGATCTAAGTGGCTGCGTACTTGCAAGTGAGGCGTTCTTCCCATTTAGAGATAGCATTGACATCGCTAGTAAGGTCGGCGTAAAATGTGTCATCGAGCCAGGTGGCAGCATCAGAGATGATGAGGTGATAGAGGCTGCCAATGAGCATGGCATGTCGCTATACTTTACTGGCGTTAGACACTTTTTACACTAAAATTTAGGGGCGCTTGCCCCTTTCTTCACACTTTATAACTTTAATTTTCGTATAATCTTTCAAAAATGAAAGGAGATAGAATGAAAAAGATCTTAAAATTTATCTTAATGGCAGCAGTGTTTTTTGGTCTAAATTTGATGGCAAAAGATGAGCTTATAAAGGAGCAGACGATGGCAGGGCAAAATTTAAAAGAAATTTATCTAGCAGGTGGTTGCTTTTGGGGTATGCAGGGATATTTTAAAAAGATATTTGGCGTAGTGGATACAAAGGTAGGCTATGCAAATGGCAAGAGCGAAAATACTAGCTACCGCGAGCTTCATGAGAGTGATCATGCTGAGACACTTTATGTAAAATACGACGAAAATAGAGTCGCTTTGGCTGAAATTTTGGCTCATTTTTTTAGAGTAATCGACCCGACATCGCTAAATAAACAAGGCAATGACGTCGGTAGGCAGTATAGAAGCGGAATTTACTATGTTAGTGAAAGTGATCTACCAACGATAGAGAGCTTTATGAAAATAGAGCAAAAGAAATTTAAAGATAAGATCGTAGTTGAGGTGGCGCCACTTAAAAATTTCATATTAGGCGAGGAGTATCATCAAGACTATCTTGATAAAAATCCTTTTGGATATTGTCATATCGATCTAGGTTTAGCTGATAAACCACTTTACGATGAGGCGAAATTTAAGCCGCTTAGTAAAGATGAGCTAAAGAAAAAATTAAGTAGCGAGCAGTATGCTGTGACACAAGAAGCGGCGACTGAGAGGCCATTTAGCAGCGAGTATGATAAATTTGATCAAAAAGGCATTTATGTAGATATAATAAGCGGAAAGCCACTTTTTTCAAGTGCGGATAAATTTGATGCAGGATGTGGCTGGCCAAGCTTTACAAAGCCTATCACGACAACAGCTCTTTCGTATAAGGAGGACAACTCGTTTATGATGAAAAGGGTCGAAGTTAAGTCTCAAAATAGCGATGCGCACCTTGGACATGTTTTTGACGATGGCCCAAGCGATAAGGGTGGGCTAAGATATTGCATAAACGGCGCAAGCCTTAAATTTATACCACTTGAAGATATGGCTAGGCTTGGATACGAGGAATTTATACCTTACGTAAAATAGCTTTTGTTGAAGCAAATCAATAGTTTAAAAAGTTTAATCAGAGTATAATTCTCCAAAATTAAAAGGAGAAAAAATGAGCGATTTTTTCAAAAACGCGGAGCAGTTTAATGTTGATGGTGCAACCGTGCCATTTTATAAATTTAGTGAAAATGGTGTAAATTTTGTTGGCTTTGACTCACGTCCTTGCGTGCCGCCAGAGCCAATGGTCAATGCATTAATCGCTATTAAATTTGCTGATAAAAATACAAAAATTATGATGCTAAATCATAAATTTCCAGCTGGTCTTATACCAAAGATAGATAAGAGCTTTGATATAGAGCGTGAAGATATAGATAGTGGGGCTGTAAAGATGGTTTTTAGCCTAAAAGACGGCGCAAATATAGAAGACGTAGATACGAGTCTTTGCCACTAAGATGCTTTTAAATACTTATGCACCACCATTTAAGCTAGTTGGTGGATATTTTATTGCTGGAATTTTGTTTTTGGCATTAAGTGTGCCAGCATTCTTTTATGCAGATTTTGATGCGATTAGCTCGCTAAATACAGCTGGTTTTTTGCATATATTTTTTGTTGGCTTTGTTATGAGTATTATCATCGGAGCACTTTATCAGCTAACCTCAGTCATCTTAGAAAAGCCATTTTTTACCGCAAAAGGTGCTATTTTAAATTTGGCTATTTTTTGTCTATCGTTGCTGGGCATGTGCTACGGGATGTTATTTGCTGAGGCTAAAATTTTACAAATTAGTGGAGTTTTGCTTTTTTGCTCACTTGCCTTTTTTGCAACGACTTATGCATTAAGCTTTATGGATAATGAAAAAAAGAGCTTTGCGGCCTTTGCACTTTTTGTTTCAGCTATCTTTTTGATAATTGGAATAACGCTTGGTTTTTGCTTGCTTATGATACTTGGCGGTACGTTGATGCTTGATTTTGAGATGACACTAAAATTTCACGTTTATTTTGTACTGGGATTTGTGTTTCTTGTGATACTTGGAGCTGCTAGCGTACTCCTACCTATGTTTGCATTGGCTCACGATCTAAAATTTGCACTTAGTAAAGCCTCACTAGCATGCTATATTTTGGGTGGTATCTTACTAGCTTTTAATGAAAATTTGTCTATTTTGTCAATATGCGTGGCAGCTTTACTTTTTATAGCTCAAGCACTTTATATTTTAAAAAAGCGCGTTAGAAAGGCGTATGATTACTGGAATGTAAATATAGTGTTTTCGTTGGTGGCTTTGCTTGGTGCTGCTGTTTTTATAGCTTTGGATAAATTAAATTTAGCTGCATATTTTTTAATATATGGCTTTTTGTTTGCTTTTATTGTAGCTCATCTTTATAAGATCGCACCATTTCTCATATGGTATCACTATGTAGCACCTTTTGTTGGAAAGGTAAAAGTGCCACTTCTTGATGCCATGATACTAAAAAAGATAGCTTATTTTGGTATAGCTTTTAATGCTATCTCGCTTCTTTGCTATCTTTTCTCAACTTGCTTTGAGCTAGAAATTTTAGTGCAAGCAGGTATGATTTTTATAGCTATTAGTATAGTTTTGCTGTCGATAAATATAATAAATATTTTTAGATTTACTGGTTTTAAAGGATAAAAAATGAAAGAAAAAATTTATAACGCACTGTCAAATATCGTTGATCCAGAAGTTGGCTTTGATATCGTTTCGCTTGGACTTATATACGATGCGAGCTGCGATGAAAATGGCAAAGCAAAAGTTACTATGACGCTTTCAACTAAATCTTGCCCACTACATGAAATGATACTTGGCTGGGTAGAAACTGCCGTGCTTGATATAGAAGGTGTCAAAGAGTGCGAGATCGATCTTGTCTGGGAGCCTGAGTGGAATATACAAATGGCAAGCGATTTTGTAAAAGCACAACTTGGAGTTTAAATTTTAAGTTTTTAGATTTGAAAGTTTGTAAATTTTTAATAAGCTAGAGAGCAAAAGCTCTCTAGAAATTTTAAGGAGTTTGTTTTTTATTAGTCCATTTGATGGCGCATAAATGATGGCACATCAAGTTGTGACATATAGTCTTCGTCATATCCACCACTAACTTTTTTAAGTCTTAATATACGCTCTTTTTTTATGATATCGTTTGCATTAGAAGTTTGTACTTCATCTTTTTTTTCAGTTTCTTTTTGTGAGCTTTGAAAACCTGTGGCTATTATTGTAACTTCAACCTTATTATCTTCTATTTTGTCATCAGTTGTTGTACCAAATATAATTTCAGCATCTTCATCTGCTGCCTCATGAATAATGCTCATCGCATTATTGATATCAGCTAGTGGGCAACTAGGGCTTATTCTAAAATGAACTAAAATACCAAATGCGCCATTTATTGTCATATTATCAAGAAGTGGTGATTGTATAGCATTTTTTATAGCTTCTTGTGCTGCATCTTCGCCACTTGCTTCGCCAACACCCATTAAAGCTAGTCCTCTATGGCTCATAATCGTTCTAACATCTGCAAAGTCTAGATTTATATCGCTTTTTCCTGAATCAAGCACGATCGTGCTCATACCATTGACGGCTCTTGCAAGTACTTCATCAACCATTTCAAAGCTTTCTTTTATGCCAGCATTTTTATCAATTAATGTTAGGAGCTTATCATTTGGAATGACAACAATAGAATCGCTTTCTTTTCTGAGCTCTTCAAGACCACAATCAGCCAGTTTTCTACGTTTTTTTCCTTCAAACATAAAAGGCATAGTAACAACCGCAACTGTTAGTGCACCAATATCTTTTGCAGCTTGAGCAACTACTGGAGCAGCACCTGTACCAGTTCCACCACCAAGTCCTGTACCGATAAAAACTATATCTGATGTCTCAAGTGCACTTTTTACTTCATCGTAGCTCTCTTCAGCAGCAGCTTTTCCTATTTCAGGTCTCATGCCTGCACCTAGACCTTTTGTTGTTTTCTCGCCTAGTTGAATTTTCGTATGTGCAAGAGAATTTTCAAGAGCCTTAGCATCTGTATTGGCAACAATAAGATCTATATTTAAATTCGGATTAACTCTTATTATATGGTTGACCATATTGCCACCACCTCCACCTACACCTACGACCTTTATCTTTGCACCATAGATGCTTTTATTTTCTTCTACTGTGAAGCTACTCATTTTTGAAATTCTCCTTAAAATAATTGTGTAATACTATACCAAAATTTTGCAAAAGCATTTGGCTTTTTTTCTTGTTTGCTAATATCTGCAATATTGGCAAGCTCTTCTTTATTTTTTGATTTATTTGCTATCTCTAATTCAAAATCTTTATCAGAAAAACTATCCTCTTTTTCATTTGGATCCTGCACCTCTTGTCCAAAATTTTGCACATTTTCTTCTTCTACAAAAACATTTCTAAAATTTGCTTTTGGTTTTGAGGCTATTTCCCCTTGGTATCTCATTTTTTTCTCAGAATCAATCTCGTATGGGCTAAAGTTGCCAGCACCATATAAACAAAGTCCTATAGCACAAGAATTTGCTGGATCTCTTAAAATTTCAAATAATCCATCCATCTCTTTTGGTTTTGCTATACGAACTGGCATTTTGTCAAATATCGCGGATGCAAGATCTCTAATACCTTCTAGCTTAGTCATACCGCCAGTAAGTATTATTCCAGCACCAATGCTATCTTTATAGCCACTATCTTCTAGCATCTTAGCAAGTACCATAAGAGTTTCTTCTGCTCTGGCATATATAACATTTGATATTATGTCTAGTGAAACTTCGTGGCTTTTTGTTTCATCTCCAAGGATCGGGAGCTCTATTAGATCAACTGACTTATTTATTAAAGCGCCATAACCTAATTTTATCTCTTCTGCCTTTGGAAGAGGTGTATGCAGAGCCATAGAAAGATCATTTGTAATGTTTGCTGAGCCAACAGGTAAAAATTCATTGTATCTTATAGAATTTCCAGAATGTACCACAAGATTACAAGTCGCACCACCCATATCAACAAGTGCGGCACCAAGTTCTTTCTCATCTTTTGTTAATGTTGCTATCGCAGAAGCATATCCTGAAAGCACTATATTATCTAGTTGAACACCTGCTAAATTTACGGCTTTTCTTAGGTTGCTAATAGATGACTTTTGTACTGTAACAATATGTGTTTGAACTTCTAGCCTACTACCGTTCATACCTATTGGATCTTCAATATGTTCTTGCCCATCTACTTTAAAATTATAAGGAAGAACATGTAGTTTTTCATATTCATGAGGTATGTCAGCCGTATGATCGGCCATTTGCATAGCACGCTCAATCTCTTTTATACCTATTTCATGATTTGGTATATTTACTACACCGCTACTATCAACGCTTTTTGTATACGCACCAGAAATAGAAACTATGACTTTTTCATAGCGTGTTCCTGCAACTCTTTGTGCTTCTATCAATGCATTTTTTATCGACTTTGCAGCTTGTTCAATATTAGTTATAACACCTTTTCTTATTCCCTGCGTTTTTTCAGTTCCAATTCCAATTATCTTAATACCATTTTCATCATGTTGTGCTATTACTGCACAAATCTGGAAAGAGCCGATATCTATACCTAAAATTTTTGTACTCAAGATAAATTACCTTTTGATATATTCTTTAACTTCATAGTATTTTTTAAGTTTGTTTGTTAAATCTTTTATTAGCTCATTATTTTTAAGCATTGTAACGTTCTGCTGTGTTATTTGCTTATAGTTATTATCTATATTATCTACAAGCAACCTTTGTTCCAAAATGTCGTATATAACGGCCTTGTCTTCTAATATAACATAATCTTTTTTGTTGTTAGTTTCAAAAAGTTGAGAAACAAAAGCTCTAGTTTCACTTTCATTTAGTCCTAAGATAGAGCCATTTATATCTCTACTGATAAAGCCTATATCAGTTCCTTTGAAATTTTGTAAAGACTCTTTTGCTATGGTTATTAGGTTTTCTTTTTTCTTTTTATCTTTGTAAATTTCAAGCACCATTGCTCTTGCTTGTTCAAAACTCATAGGTTGTGGAGGAGTTATACTTTTTACTCTAACTATCAAATATCCATCTTTATATGTAAACGGTTTTATCACCTCACCAACTTTTGCCCCTTTTATTTCATCGAGCGAGAATGTCGCATTATCTTCATTTATACTAACAAATTCATTTGTTGCAAGCTCAGCTTTTTTGATAGAGGTATATTTTTTTAAAGCATCGGTCTTACTTTTCTCAATATTGTAGTCTTTGACAACTTCAGTCTTTACTTCGTCAAATGATTTGATTTTATCATCAGGGCCTTTGTATCTCTCCTTGTTTTCGTTATAGTAGTCACTCAAAGTAGTTTGATTTACATCATTTTTATTTGACTCTATAAAGTATGTTTCTAGACCGTATATAGTCTTTGTCATATAGTTGTTTTTATTTATTTCCCAAAGATCCTTTAGCTCTTTTTCATCTATTTTTATATCACTTTGATTAGCATTTATTATCTGTATTGCTAATTTGTCTTGCATAAAAAAGCTTGCTTCCATCATTGCAATGTCTTCTTTGCTAGCTGGTAAATTTAAAATAGTTCTAAGCTTATCAAGTAGTATTGTTAGTTTTAAATTTTCTTCAAAATCGGTTGGATTTGTTCTGACCCTTCTTAAAATATCATAGTATAAATTTTTATCAAAAGCACCATCTTTTTGAAATGTTGGATCAACGATTATATATTTTAAAATATCATCTTTGCTAACACTAAGACCTATATCGTCTGCAAAATTTAATAGTAAATTCTCTTGAATTGTAGCCTGAAGTGCAGCATTTTGTAAGCCTAACTCATTGGCCTTTTCTTGCGTTAATTTACCATCAAAAAGATTATTGTAGTATTGATACAAACTATCGTATTTTTGTTGCAGTTCTTGAATGCTTATATTTCTGTGTCCTACTTTTGCTACTGAAGTGGCTCGATTGCTATTTAAATCATATGCTCCCCAGCCTACAAAGCCTGCTCCAACAAAGGCTATTGTACTTACCCAAATGGTAACAACTAGGTATTTTTTATGTTTTTGCATCCAAGACAACATTAAATTTTCCTTTAAAAGACTAACGAAATTTGTATGATATATTATATAAAATTGCCTTAAATAAGCTTAAAATAGGGGCTTTAAAAATATCTTTGTGGAGGATTTCGCTAACAATTTTTTAGTATTGTTAGCAAAATTTTTAAATACTATAATCGCTATAACCACTAGTTAAATGAAGCAATTTGCAGCTATTTTCTAGTAAAGCTATCTCTTTTGCAAGAAGTTGTGGGCTTCTGCTGTATGCATAAATACCATATCCTTTAATGATAATAATGTTTGTATTTTTTTCAACCATATATCTATAAATTTCAGTTTCTGCACGTTCATACCAGTCATCATATTGTTTTGGATCATAAACAGAAATTTTATCAAATCTCATATACCCAAAATAATCTTTCGGTACAATTTTTTCATGTTTCATTGCGTAGGCAGTTGCGTATGGTGGCATCGCGTAGCAAACAAATCTTGCCTCATTTATATTTTTATAAATATTTAAGTGTATATCAGCATCAAGACTAGCTTCATTCCAGCGATAGTCTTTTTTTGATGAAAGAAGTGTCAAATCATCATCTTTTAAATTATCAAAAATGGCATTTTGTTTATTGATTATAAATTGATTTTTTTCGACTCTTGCCGAAATCGAGCCGTGAAAGACGCCAAAAAAATTCTTTCTAAACATAGAAAGTGATATCGTTTTTATCTCATTTATTGAGTGTTCTAGCTCCATTTTTTCTCCTACATTTAAGCGATTATATTTAAGCTATCTTAAAATTTATGTAAAATTTTGTGTAATGATAGCTTTTTAAGTAAAATTTCGATAAATTTTCCACACTATTTACTATAAAGAGGCAGTGTTGCAAAGTCCACATATCAGTGTTTTACTTGATGAAGTTCTATCTTTTTTTAAAAATTTAAATGGAAATTTTATAGATTACACGCTTGGATATGCCGGACACTCCAGTGCCATTTTGTCTCAAAATAAAAATTTAAATTTAATTGCCTGTGATAGAGATAATGAAGCTATAAATTTTTCACTAAAAAAACTTGAGCCATTTGGTAGTAGGGTTAAAATTTATAAAAGTAACTTCTCTGAATTGACTAGTAAGCTAAGCCAAGAAGAAATTTTAAATGTTAGAGGAATTTTGGCTGACATCGGTGTTAGCTCACTTCAGATAGATAAAGATGATAGAGGCTTTAGTCTTGGCTCAAGTACGCTTGACATGCGCATGGACAAAGAGCGAAATTTTAGCGCATATGATGTTGTAAATGATTACTCTTTTGATGAGTTGGTTAGAATTTTTAGAGATTATGGCGAGCTAAAAAATGCTGCCGGGATCGCAAACAAGATTATAAATGCTAGAAATTTAGGCAAGATAACGAGTGCAAAAGAGCTTGCAAATTTAATAGGTACAGCCCATATAAAAGGGCGTGGAGTTAGCCCTGCAATACTTGCCTTTCAAGCCATCAGGATAGAGGTAAATGGAGAGCTAGATGAGCTAACAAATTTACTTGATAGTATAGAAAAATGTGGGTTTAAAGATTGTCTTGTGGCGATTATTACATTTCACTCGCTTGAAGATAGGATCGTAAAAGAGCGCTTTAAAAAATGGGCTAATAGCTGTATCTGCCTACCTGGTGTTTATAGATGTGAGTGCGGAAATAACCACGAATTAGGCGAAATTTTGACAAAAAAGCCACTAACAGCAAGCCAAAATGAGCTAAAGATAAACTCACGAAGCAAGAGCGCAAAACTGCGGGTTTTTAAGATAAAGGGATAAAAATGCAAGAAAAAGAAGAGCTACTAACGCTTCACGACGAGGAGCAAAAACGTGAGGTAAATTTAAGCTTTAAGACATTAGTGATGGTCTATTTAGCTGTTTTTATAGCTCTAGCTATATTTTTGCCAAAAATTTACATAGCGAATCAAATTTATTATATAAGTAGAGATATAGCGGACATTAGCGGTAAGCGAGATATGCTTTTAGAGGAAAATAGAGCTCTTAATATAAAGCTTGAAAATTTACGTTATAAAAATCAAATTTTAAACAATATGCAAGAGCGCCAATGGAAATAACGAAACATTTAAAGCTTTATTTATTCTCATCTAAATTTTTGCGATTCAATTATATTGGCAAATAATATAGCTATTTTGTATATAACTGCACAAAAATAAAATTAGCTCAATAAACAAAGCCAAGCTTAACTTGCTAATTAATTACTCTCTTTTTGAGAGATTAGCTTTTCATATATATATTGTTCTAAATCTTTTTTTGATATGTCGTTTTTTATAGCAGTATTATAAATTTCTTCGACCTTGCTTGAGTATTTTTCATAGCTAAAATAAGGAAAATGCACACTCCAAGCTTTCTTGATAAGATCGTGACTTATCTCTCTTCTTGCCCAAACTTTAAACATATCAAAGCCAATAAAAACGGCCGAAGTAACGACAGCAGTCGCTATTATCGATATGTGTGCATCAGTTTTTGCTAAAAAATGATGCGTGATGATTAACAATGGAAATAAAATGACAAAACAGATAAGTGCGTAAATCTGATAGAGCTTGATGTGATTAAATCTAAAATTTAGCTTTGCTCCATCTATTAGCATACCTTCGTTAAAAAGGGCATTTGCTTCAAGTAGATCCCTGAATAAAACTGGCTGTTTTGAAACAAAAAAAACGTTTTTTATGATTCTATCTTTTAAAGTTTCTTGCATTTTTTATAGACTTTTTACCTTTAAAATTTTGGCTCATTATATCTAAGAATCTATAAATTCAAACAAAATTAGATACAATTTGCCCAAAATTTAAGGAGCTAAAAATGGCAGATCAAGCTTTACAAACCGTCTTTTTAAATGGAGAATTTTTGCAAAAAGACGAGGCAAAAGTTAGTGCTTTTGATAGAGGATTTATATTTGGCGATGGAATTTATGAGGTTGTGCCTGTAATAAATTCAAAAATGGTTGATAAAGATGGATTTTGGGCGAGATTTGAAAGAAGCTTAAATGAGATAGATATAAGCTTGCCATACGAAAAGGAAAAATTTGAGACAATCTTAAACGAGATAATCGCTAAAAACGCCTTAAAAGAGGGCGGAATTTACATGCAAGTAACAAGAGGTGTAGCGTTTAGAAATTTCTATTTTATGGAAAATCTAACACCAAGCGTCTTTATCTTTTGCTACGAGAGTGAAATTTTAAACAATCCTACTGCAAAAACTGGTATAAAGGTGGTAAGTGTCGAGGATATCAGATGGAAGAGGCGCGATATCAAATCAATCTCGCTTCTAGCTCAGTGCTATGCTAAAAATGAAGCTCACAAAAAAGGTGCATATGAGGGCTTTATGGTGGAAAATGGCTTTGTCACAGAGGGTTGCAGCTCAAGTGCTTTTATTATCAAGGATAAAACTTTAATCACAAAACCACTTTCAAATGAAATTTTGCCAGGAATTCGCCGTATGAGACTTTTAAGGATCGCTAAAGATATTGGACTTAAGATAGAGGAGCGAAAATTTAGCATGGATGAAGTTTATGGTGCTGATGAAGTCTTTATCTCGGCTGCAACGCTCATACTATTACCAGTCGTTTATGCTGATGGCAAGGCGATAAATGGTGCAAAAGTAGGAGAAATTTCAAGCAAACTTCGAGAAATTTATGCTGGTGAACTTTTAAAAGAAGCTGGACTTTGAAAGAAAAAATCCTAATAAGTGCTTGCCTAGTCGGCATAAATTGTAAATTTAACGGCGAAAATAATCTTTTAAATAAAGATGTTTTAGATGAAATTTCAAAGAGATTTCATCTGCTTTTTGTTTGTCCTGAAGTTTATGGTGGACTTAGCACGCCAAGAGAACCGGCTGAGATGAAAAATGGTGCGGTTGTTTGTAAATTTTCAGGCAAAGATGTGAGTGAAAATTTCAAAAATGGAGCAGAAATTTGCCTAAAGATAGCCAAACTAAATGGTTGCAAAAAGGCTATTTTAAAATCAAAAAGTCCAAGTTGTGGAAGTGGGCAAATTTATGACGGAAGCTTTAGTAAGAGGCTTATTTTAGGCGATGGCATCACAGCAAAACTGCTAAAAGAAAATGAAATTTTAGTATTAAGCGAAGATGAGATAGTAGGGCTTGATGTTTGATAGGCTAAAAGACAACATTATACTTGAGGTGATTTTTAAGTACATCATCTTGTTGCTGCTTTTTATCTGTGTGATCGGTCTTTTTATGAGCGGCGTTCTTTTCTTAAATGGGGAGATGAGTGAAAATTCGCTGAATTTACACATTTTCTTTGGCTTTAGTTTGGTTGTTTTGACGATTGTCCATAGTTATGTTAAGAAGAAAAAGTTAAAGAAACTAAGCCTTGAGTTTAAAAATATCTTAAATCACAAGCCAGTGCAGATGGACTGCAATACAACTAGGTTTTTAAACGCTCTAAATGATGTAAAAGTTGGCGAGCTTTCAAAGAAATTTGGCTCTGATATTGTAGAAATTTTAAAATCAAATGACATAAAAGTAAAAAGTGAGAATGAGACTATGAAGCAAATTTGTAAAAATAACGATGAAAAGATGTTTTATATTTTTGTTTTGATCGTCGAAGCTATTTTTAAGGATAAGGAAAAAAGTTGAAAAAGGGTATATTTTTAGCATTTAGCGTTGCTTTGTTTTTGGGATGTTCACAGACCCAGCCAAAGCCAAGTGTGCAAAATTCTTTACCAGATGAAAATGTATATAAGCCAAATGAACGCATTAGTTTGCTTGATTTTGAAATGAAGCAAGACGCCTCGTCGCTACCGCAAAATATGCAAAGCGCAAGCTTTGACCAAGAAGAAATTTTAAAAAGAAGGTTTAAGGTTTTTACATTAAGGGGCGTAAAATTTAATCCAAATGATGTCTTTTGGGCATTTAATATATATAAGCCAAGCGAAAAGAGAAAGTATTTTGGCTCAAATTTTAGACAGATCCCACAAAGCTGGTTTGACGCACAAAAGGACAATGCAAATTTTTCAGCTCTTTCAAGCATCTCTGCTTATGCTTTAACTTCGGCAAACACAGCTTTAAGAAATTTTCCAACCGATGAGCCGATATTTTTAAATCCGCAAACTCCAGGCGAGGGCTATCCGTTTGATTATCTACAAGAATCAACCCTAAGCATCGCTCATCCACTTTTTATCTCACATCTTTCTAAAGATAGGGCATGGGCATTTGTTAGCGATGATGCGGTTTGGGGCTGGGTAAAGGTCGAGGATATAAAATTTATAAGCGATGATGAGGCGAATGCCTATCAAAAGTCAAGTTTTGTGACTATAAAAACGGACAAGATGCCAGTTTATGACAAGGCTGGAAATTTCTTGTTTTATTCAAGGGTTGGAGCGATACTGCCCGTTTTGGCGCAGGATAGTAAAAACTACTATGGTAAAATTTATGTGAGAAATCTCTTGAGAGAATTTGTGTTGCCAAAGTCTGTTGGCGCTCTTTTTCCTCTTAAATTTAATGACTCAAATCTAAAAACACTTATTAGCTCTCTTCTTACTCAGCCTTATGGTTGGGGTGGGGTCGATAAGTTAAGGGATTGCTCACTTTTCACCAAAGATTTGCTAGCAAGTTTTGGCGTGTGGTTGCCTAGAAACTCAAGAGCCCAAGCAAATATGGGACAAAAATTTGATCTAAAAGGACTTAATAACGCTGCTAAGACAAAAGAGATAAAAGAAAAAGGTGTGCCATATCTTACGCTTGTGCATCTGCCAGGGCATATCATGCTTTATGCTGGATACAAGGGTGATGATATATATGTGGTGCATGATGCTTGGGGGTTAAAAACCGAAAATAACGGCAGAGCATTAATCGGTGCTACGGCAGTAACTACGTTAAATATCGGACAAAACAGAAGTGATATACAAAACTCAAATTTGCTCATTTCAAAAGTCGATTCTATAAATGTGATAAAGCCCGAAAATGTAATAAGCGATAAAGCTAGAAAAATTTTAGCTTTACAAAGGGCTTATGATGTTAAGGTTGAGGATAATTTGGTCAAATTTGGTGATGGAACAATATTTGTCTATGATGACTTTAAACAAAAAGATGATGAGTGTAGTATCGGTGCTGATATAGAGGATATGAATGCGCTTGATTACGCTGCATTTTCGCCACTTAGCACCACACTAAGTGATGCTGGCAGATGTAGAAACTACGAGCTTTTAGGCAAAATTTATGGCTCAAGCGAGAGCGAGGTAAAAGCAAATTTGGTAGATGTCGTTTGGCTAAAAGATAGCCTTGCGCTAAAGTTACAATTTAATTCTAAAAATGGAGCCGCAGCTGCTTTGCAAGACGTAAGCAATGAGCTAAACGATATGGTAAAAAGTGATGCGAGCTCGCTTGAGTATTTAAAAGATCCAGGTGGGACATTTAAATGGCGCATCATCGCTGGCACAAACCGCTTGAGTCCGCACAGCTACGGTATTGCGATTGATATAAATGTGAAAAAGAGCCACTACTGGCAGTGGAGCAAGGGCTACCAAAACCTCATCCCTGAAAAGATAGTGCGTGTTTTTGAAAAACATAAATTTATCTGGGGTGGACGCTGGAAGCACTTTGATACGATGCACTTTGAGTATCGCCCAGAGATGTTTGAGTAGATGAAAGAGCAAATTTTAGAAATTTTATCTCGCTCAAACGTCTTTTTAACAGGCGGTGGCGGTGTTGGCAAGAGCTATCTAACTGCCTCCATCATCAGACACTACAAAGAAAATTTTAAAAACGTCATAATCCTTGGCTCAACTGGCATAAGTGCCGTTAGCCTTGGAGGAGTTAGCTTGCATAGCTTTTTTAAATTTGGCTACTGCAAGGACTATGAGGAGCTAAGGCGCTTTGACTATCATCAAAAAGACAAACTAAGCAAGCTAAGAAATATGCTAGATGCTTGTGATCTACTAGTAATCGATGAAATTTCAATGGTGAGCTCAGATTTAATGGAGATGATAAGATACCGACTACTTACTTCCAAATTTAAAGGCAGGGTGCTTATAGTGGGTGATTTTTATCAGCTTCCGCCAGTGCAAAAGGAGCAAAACGAAAATAGGCTTTTTAATTTTTTATACGCTTTTAACTCCAGTGCGTGGGAGGATATGAAATTTACAAATGTTGAACTACTAATCTCAAAACGTACAAACGATCTTAAATTTTACGAGATTCTCTCTCGTCTTAGAGTAGGCGAGCTAGATGATGAAATAATGAGCTATATAGAGAGTTTAAGAGTGACCAAGATAGAGCCAGATGATGATACGAGCGTGCTTTTTGGCAGAAACGCCGAGGCTGAAATGCTAAATCAAAAAAGGCTTTCAGAGCTTAGCACGCCACTTGAAATTTCAAACTCAGATGTAAGCATTTTGGATGAAAATTTAGATAAAAAAGAGTTTGAAAAATGGGCAAATACACTAAATATCTCAAGAGATTTGGAGATGAAGATAGGCGCTAAGATCATCTTTACGTCAAATAAATGGGGTGAGTACTATAACGGCGAGCAAGGTAAGATCATGCAAATCTTAAAAGAAAACGGAGTCATTTTAAGCGTGATCGTGAAAAAAGATAGTGGCGAAATTTGTGAGATAGAAAAAGCCGCTTATATATTTAGTTCGTTAAATTTAAACGAAGATGAGATCGAAGAAAATGTACAGGCGTCACTCTACCAGTTTCCATTTAAGCTTGCTTACGCTCTAACTATCCACAAATCTCAAGGAATGAGCATAAACTCGCTCATTTGTAATATCAACCACATTTTTGCCAAAGGACAGCTCTATGTCGCACTTTCTCGCGCAGTAAGTCCTAAAAATTTAAAACTTTTTTATGATAAGAAAAGTGATTTTAGGCAGCATTTAAGAAAAGTGGTTAAAATTGACGACGAAGTTAAGAAATTTTACCAAGAAAACGTATTTTTGCATATTAAGGAGAGTTTATGAAAAAGCTATTTTTAAGCCTTGTTTTTGGCGTTTTTGCATTCGCAGACGTGCTAAAAGTGAGTGACTTTCAAACAGATATCTACTCAAAAGCTGGACAAAATTTAACAAAAAAGATAAATATGAACCTTGAAGTTGTCGGACGTGATGTGGAGGAGAATGAAGCCTACGTGCTTGATACTTTAAACATAATAGTTGGTAGCTTTTACGTGGAAGATATTTTAACCTCAATGGGAAAAGAGAAATTTAAAGAGCTTTTCATAAAATACGCAGCCAAAAAGCACTCTCTTGATATCGATGATGTGCTTATCTTAAATATAAAAGTGATAAATAATCTTGAACTAAGCGAGATCATAAAAGCAATAAAAAGCCAAAATTTATGCTCCGATCCAAGCGTTAATGAAGAGATTGTAACAAAACCAGAAAAGAAGAAAAAGGGCAATGAGATCATCATTTCGCCAGATCCAAATGATGTAGTTCAAAAGCCTATCGATCTAAATAACGTGCAGGAATTTGGAAAAGACTTCGGAGAGAAGTGAATAAATTTGGCTAAAGCTAGCCAAATTTATTGATTTACGATGTCGTAACCTTGAGGAATGACAGGAGTTAGCGTCTCTTGTGGAATGAGCGCATCTTTTACAGGGTTGCTTAGAGTGATTTTTATTTTATTTGAAAGTTTATCTTTATAGTCAATCGTCGTTGGAAGTGTGTTTTTAATAGTTATAAAGTACTCAACTCCGTCATATATCGCCTTATAAAGTGTTGGTTGAATTTGCTCTGCGTGAGCTAAAATTTGCGTCAAATTTGGCGTATCATCAAGCTTTGAAATGATGGCTTGCTCAAGCTCGTCCTCAATTACGATCACACGCTCTTTGTTAAAATAAATTCTTTTTGGCGTTGGACTTTCATATATCCAAAGTGCAGTATTGTCGTTTTTTGCGTAAAATCTACCCTTGTAATTTATGCTTTTGCCTTCGCTAAAAACAGTTTGCGTAAAGTCACTTTGCAGGCTTTTAAAATTTAAGCCAGCGCCAAATGAGCAAACTGCGACAAGAGATGCAACTAAAAATTTTCTCATTTTTTATCCTTTTTTGGCGTATTCTAGCCCAGTTTAATTAAATAAATAGTTAAACTATGCTAAGATCCAAAGTTTAAAAATTTAGGAAGGTAAAGTAATGATTTCATCGGTATTTAGAAAGATTTTTGGCACGAAAAACGATAGAGAAGTCAAAAAATACATAAAACGTGTGGCGCAGATAAACGCGCTAGAGCCTACTTATGAGAAGATGAGTGATGATGAGCTTAAGATTAAATTTAACGAGCTAAAAGCCCAAGTTGTCGAAGAGAAAGTCACTTTGGATCAAATTTTAAATGATGTCTTTGCGTTAGTTAGAGAGGCTAGCAAAAGGGTGCTTAAGATGCGCCATTTTGATGTTCAGCTAATAGGCGGCATGGTGCTAAACGAGGGCAGGATCGCTGAGATGAAGACAGGCGAGGGTAAGACCTTGGTTGCGACTTTGCCAGTTATATTAAACGCGATGAGTGGCAAGGGTGTGCATGTAGTAACAGTAAATGACTACCTTGCAAAGCGTGACGCGACGCAAATGGGCGAGCTTTATAACTTTTTAGGCTTAAGCGTCGATGTGATACTAAGTGGCGGATACGATGATGAGGTTAGGCAAGCTGCCTATAACGCTGACATAACATACGGCACAAACTCAGAATTTGGCTTTGACTACCTTCGTGACAATATGAAATTTGAAGCTGGTCAAAAGGTGCAAAGAGGCCACAACTTCGTTATCGTGGATGAGGTCGATAGTATATTGATAGATGAGGCTAGAACGCCGCTTATAATCTCTGGCCCAACAAACCGCACGCTTGATGGTTACATAAGAGCTGATCAAGTCGCAAAACAGCTTACTAGAGGCACTCCGGCCGATCCAAACGTGCCAGGCTCAAAGCCAACGGGGGATTTTATAGTAGATGAAAAAAATAGAACGATAATGATCACAGAGGCTGGCATAAGCAAGGCTGAAAAGCTATTTGGGGTTGAAAATTTATACAACCTTGAAAATGCCGTGCTAAGCCACCACTTAGATCAAGCTCTAAAGGCGCACAATCTCTTTGAAAAAGACGTTCATTACGTCGTAAAAGATGGCGAGGTTGTCATCGTTGATGAATTTACAGGACGTCTAAGTGAGGGCAGACGCTTTAGTGAGGGGCTTCACCAAGCACTTGAGGCAAAAGAGGGCGTAAAAATCCAAGAAGAGAGCCAAACACTAGCTGACACAACATATCAAAACTACTTTAGAATGTATAAAAAACTTGCAGGTATGACTGGTACGGCTCAGACAGAGGCTACTGAGTTTTCTCAAATTTATAATCTTGAAGTTATCTCGATACCTACAAACGTGCCAGTTAAGAGGATCGATCAAAACGACCTTATCTACAAAACTCAAAATGAGAAATTTAAAGCTGTCATCGACGAAGTCAAAAAGGCTCACGAAAAAGGTCAGCCAGTGCTTGTAGGAACTGCAAGTATCGAGCGTAGTGAGGTGCTTCACGAGATGCTTAAAAAAGCTGGCATCCCACACTCTGTGCTAAATGCTAAAAATCACGAAAAAGAGGCTGAGATCATCGCGCAAGCTGGTGTAAAAGGCGCTGTAACTATCGCTACAAACATGGCTGGACGTGGTGTTGATATCAGGATAAATGACGAGGTGAGAGACCTTGGCGGTCTATATATCATCGGCACCGAAAGGCACGAAAGTAGAAGGATAGATAATCAGCTGCGTGGCCGTGCTGGACGTCAGGGCGATCCTGGCATGAGTAGATTTTACCTAAGCTTGGAGGATAATCTTTTAAGAATTTTTGGTAGCGACCGCATAAAAGCGATCATGGATAGGCTTGGTATCGACGAGGGCGAAAGCATCGAAAGCCGCATGGTGACAAGAGCTGTTGAAAATGCTCAAAAGAAAGTCGAGAGCTTGCACTTTGAGGCTAGAAAGCACTTGCTTGAGTATGACGACGTGGCAAATGAACAAAGAAAGACTATCTATAAATACCGCGATGAGCTACTTGATAAAAACTACGATATGAGCGAAAAGATAGCTCAAAACAGAGTTGAATACGCTACAAATTTACTTGATACGGCTGAAATTTTCCATGGCGGCTTGAAAGATGACTATGACATTAAAAATTTATGCTCTATCATCCTTGCGGACTGCGGCGAAGAGATCGACGAGAGCGAGCTAAAAGGACTAGAGTATAATGAACTAGTAGAGAAAATAGCGCAAATTTTAGAGGTTAGATATAACGAAAAGATGAGCGTGCTAAACGAAGAGCAAAGAAAAGATATAGAGAAAATTTTATACCTTCAAGTACTTGATAATGCGTGGAGAGAGCACCTCTATCAGATGGATATCCTAAAAACTGGTATAGGTCTAAGAGGGTATAATCAAAAAGATCCGCTAGTTGAATATAAAAAAGAGAGCTACAACCTCTTTATGGAGCTAGTTGGCAGACTAAAAACTGAGAGCGTTAAAACGCTTCAGGTTGTAAGATTTAAGAGCCGTGAGGAGCAAGAAGAGCAAGCTAGGATGATGCTAGAAGCTAGTCAAAATGCTGAAAATGAGCCTCTAAACTACAACAACCAAGGTGAAGATGAAAATTTCACGCCAGAAAAAAAGATACCAAGAAACGCTCCATGCCCTTGCGGAAGCGGTAAAAAATATAAAGATTGCCACGGCAAAAGTGGCCCTAAAAAAGGCATATTTGCTTAAAATTTCTACTTTTAAGGCGCCAAAGCGCCTTAATCTTTTAAAGGCTATTTGATGACAAGCTTACCAAAGTACCTACTTTTTAAATATTTAAGATTTGATAAAACTCAGCCATTTATCGCTCTAAGTGCGTTGCTTGCCTTTCTTGGTGTTAGCATCGGTCTTATGGTTTTAATAGTTGCTATGGCTATTATGAACGGATTTGACAAAGAATTTGAGCGCAAACTTTTTACGATGAACTATCCTATAACCGTTCAAAGCGCCTTTAAAGGATCGATCGATGATGGCTTTGTAGATGAGCTAAAGGCTAAATTTAGCGACCTTAAATTTAGTCCATATATCAGCACGCAGGTCATTTACCGCTCGGCAAATGCGCTTGAAGGCGGGCTAATTTATGGCGTAAATTTTAAAGATGAAAAGCAGATAAACTCAGTCGTAAACGAAGCTTTAAAAGACAAAGAGTTAGAGGGTTTTGAGATACTTGTGGGAAGTGGTATAACGAGTGAGTTTAGACTAAGAAATGATGAAAAACTAACGCTTATCTTTACAAAGGCTGACCCAGCTGGCTTTTCACTAACGCCAAAGATGAAGCGCTTTGATATCGGCGGCTCATTTACATCTGGGCTAATCGCCTACGATAAGGCATTTTCATATACTTCAGTTGATGCATTAAGGAAAATTTTAGACTATCCAAAGGGTGTTTATGATGGAATTCACATCTTTTCAAATAAGCCATTTGATGATATAAAAAGGGTGCGCGATGGGCTTCCAGCAGGCACGGTTGCCATTGGCTGGTGGGAGCAAAATGGCAACTTTTTCTCAGCACTCGCACTTGAAAAAAGAGCTCTTTTTATCGTTTTGATGCTAATCATCCTTGTGGCGTCACTAAATATAATAAGCTCACTGCTAATGACTGTGATGAACCGCAGGCAAGAGATTGCTTTGCTTTTAGCACTTGGAGCTAGCAAAGGCGAGATAAAAAGGAGCTTCTTTTATCAAGGGCTAGTTATCGGCGGGGGTGGCATTATATTTGGCTTAGCGCTTGGCTTTTTAGGGCTATTTTTACTTGGAAATTTCAACATTATAGACCTGCCAGCTGACGTTTATGGCTCAAGCAAACTACCACTCGAGCTTTCAACCATCGACCTTGTGCTTATTATAGTTGGAGCTGTATTTATCGTGGCTATCTCGTCTTACTATCCAGCTAAAAAAGCCACAGAAGTAAATGTGCTTCAAACTTTAAGAAATGAGTAGAGCCTAGAGACTTAGGCTTACTCATTGCTTGTAAAAGTTATTTTTAAAAGATTATTTTAAAACCGAACATAAACTTGTAAAATTCTAGAATAAATTTATACTTTTATGCTCTTATATCATGATCGATTTTGCATTGAAGAGCCTCGTGCACAAGCGTTTTTGCCATGACACGCTCTTCATTTATTAGGTGAAAATTTTTACCTAGCTCACCAAAAATATCTTTATTACCCTCACCATTTATTTTTATTATAGTTTGGGTATTTACGCCGTAGTCTTTTATCTTTTGCGCGATGAGCTCCACTCTTTGCTCATTATTAACGGTTATAATAACAGCAGCTGCATCGCTTAGGCAGGCATTTTCAAGTGTGTGGCTTTGAAGAACGTTACCTAAAAATACATTTTCCCCGCGGCTCCTGCCAAGCTCAACTAGACTAATATCATTATCAAGCACAAGGTACAAAAGCTTTGTCTCTTTTAGTCTTAAAACGACCTCTTGTCCAAGCCTTTCATAGCCAAAGACTACGATGTGATTTTTGATTTTTTGCGGCTTTAGAGTTTCATTTGGTTCAACAACGATCTCACGTTCTATGAGGTCTGCTATCGCGTCTAGTTTTTTAAGTATAAAAGGCGTGGCAAACATCGACACAACTGATGCTGCGATAAAAATTTGAGCTGTTTGTATATCAAGTAAATTTCTAGTAGTCATTAGTCCAAAAACAGCTAGTGCAAATTCGCCTATTTGGCAAACACTAAGTGCAGTTTTTGCAGCAACTCTTCGCTTTAAGTAGATGTTTAAGATAGCAAAAACGACAACTGCTTTTACCACCATGACACTAAATACTAAGCCAAGAACAAGCCAGATGCTTGAGATGACGACAGCAAAATTTATCTGC